>JAXMMN010000631.1:0-7952 GCA_034366485.1 Bdellovibrionales bacterium | reverse complement strand
TCCGCCATCGAACCTTCAATGAGGCGAACAAATGTTTCCATCTGCCAAAGTCGAAAATAGGCGTGGGTAAAGCCTTGAGCAAAATATAGATCTTCCTCATTTTTGCCCGCCAAGTGCGGAACCGCATTTACGTCGAGTGTCGCTTTGGACGAGCGACCATTCGCTCTGGCAGCCTTCGCAAATGAGCTTGTAAAATCGCGGTTCAACGCTTGCGGGCCTTCGTGGGTAGAGACGCATGAAAGCTGTGCCAAACCGAAAAGCACAATGAAGGAAAATATGCCTACCCGAGATCTTGAGGACATCGCTTGATCATACACATCTGGCTCAATGTGTACGACGCCAAATTACAAACGATTTACTTTGTGGACGAACTTCCACCGTTCGAACGCTCGCAGCGATACTGGTCCCAGTGGATGGAGCAAAGGCACCTCCGCTTTGGAGCTGAATCTGATAGGTGCCCGCCTTCAAGGGAATTCTGGCAACCTGAAAGGCTGATGGAAGTGTTGACCATTGCCGAAGATCCGCACGATCAGCAAGATTCATGGCGATCCAGGCAAGCTGGCCCACAACATTGTCCTTTTGCCGTAGTTGGTCCGCGAGGACAGCCTTGGCTGCGACACCCGCAATTCTTGATCCGACGAGGCGGCCATAGTCGCCCTCAAGTGCCTTGATCGCGACTTCATCGATGGAATAAATCTCGCTTCCACTCGCATAGGCTTCAAGTTTTCCTGAATCATTCGCGCTGGCGGAAACCGATACGCCCAAAATCGGTCGATCGTAGGTAACAGAAACCAGCTTCGGAAATCGCGGACTTTCTGGCCTCGGTTGTTTACGAGGCCCCCACCCGTGCAGGTAGAGCACTACAATTTCGCCCATGTTGCGATCGCGCCATTCCGGCCGAACCACAATTTCGGGAAATGCTTTCTTCCATTTCTCTAGCTCATCGGGCCGCTGTGCGCGAATCGCAGCGCGAATGAGATCTTCACGTAGAGGTTTGAATGTCGGAGCGACATCGTAAGCTTTCTTGTAGGCGATATAGGCATCATCAAACTTGCGATCTGACTCCCAAATCATGGCACCCAAATAGAAAGCGAGCGGACTTTGATTAAAGTCTTTTTTTCCGTCGATTCGCAGCTTGGTCAACTTTTCGTTCACCCGGCGCACTTCGACCAGTGCTTCATCAAGGCGGCCCATCGCGAGAAAATTGAGGGCGTTCATATTGTTGATGAGCACTTTTTCGAAGTCCTCACCTTTGTACTGAACCATCTCTTCACTCAAAGCCAACGAGCCAGCCACATTGGTTATCGAATGATAATCTTTGAGATCGGCAAGCTTTTCGGCGCGCAAAAATGCTCGCACACTTTCTTCGTAGCGACCGGCCGTTTGAAGTGCGGTCGCATAGTCGAGCAAATAGACAAGCTGATCGCGCCCCTCTTCGTCTGCGAGAGGCTTAAGCTTTTCTACCGCTTGTTCGGGATCGACAATAAGAAGTCGGCGCGCATCATCGACCTTAGCTTGATAGGTCGCGCAGCCGACTTGAAGAAGAACGAACATGATCGCACCGATGACTCGAACTGGAAGGAACATCGAGGCGAACTTCATATTCGTCCAGATGCCTTAGAGGCCAACAGACTGTTTGCGATATTTTTTGCGGATCTGCTTGTAGTCAGTCCACACGATCAGGTTTTTCTTTAGGTTGGTGAGGTTCAACGTCACTTTGTAATAAACCGTCTTGTTTTTACCAGCTTCCTGAACGATCGAATCCAAACGACCATTGATGATGAAGTCGGCGCCAATTTGACCGCCTTTACCTTTTTTAGTTTCTTCCGACATCATGCCCGAGTCTTGATACTCATACTCAGCGGCAACGTCTTCACGAGCTTCTTTATCGACAAATGCAACACGCCCGCCGCGAGAAAGCTCGACGCGAACCATATCCATGATCGACTGAGTGTCGATGTGTTCACTTGTCTTGTTTTGCAGCTTCGTCACCATGACGATCGGCGGACGGTCTGCATTCGAAATTTCGCGATGATTGACCATTGAGGCCACAAGATCAGCGACGACTTTTTGCATGTCAGTTTCCGACCAGAGATCGTTGAGATTATTTTCTTTCTCAACATCGTCGTAATCACCACGAACGAATGCTTTTTCAGCACAGCCAGCAGACATCAGGCTTGTTCCAATCGCAGCAACGAGTGCTGCCTTAGAAAGCGAAGTTTTAATGACTGTCGAAATAGATGCAGGAGAAAACATGATGCCTCCGAAAGTAGATAGAGAATCCGAGTCTAACAACGACTCACTAATGGTACTTCAAAATTGTAAATGCGCTGCTAGCAGGTCAGCAAACAGTAGCGCAGAATGCGACGCAGTTCGGCCTAATTACCGTTCCAATTCTGATCCACTTCCAACAAACACGGGTATAACAATCGATGAACACAGGGAAAACCCTAAACTAGCCCGACAGACCGTACGTTCGTCTCGGTCAGCAGCGCGGATTCTTAGAAAGCTGGTGTCTCGAGATCAAGAGGAGCTTTGGCTGCTTGCGCTCTGCCCTGCCAAATCTGTTTTGTCGTGTCGACTGATGTTTCGCGGAACGGCGACGACATGCCTCATCCATCCCCGCGACATTTTCCGAGAACTCTGCCGGGTGAATGCTGCAAGCTTCATCATCGCGCACAACCACCCCAGCCAGGATCCGACACCCTCAGACGAGGATTGGGCGGTCACGAAACGGCTTTTAATATGTGCAGAGATTTTCCAAATACCTATGGTGGACCATCTTGTCGTAACTGACGAAAATCACCGATCCATGGCCGCACTGAGACCACAAGTTTTTACGGTAACGACACTGAATTAGCTTCTACCGATCGGATCCCGGGATAGATCCGGGAATGCGAGACTGACCGGACGTTGTTCTTTTTACGTCGATCACGTTGTATTCACTGTCGAGAGTCACGTCATATCCGTTGGCACGTGCGTTGGAGATAAACTCTTGCGCGTACGCTTTATCGACCAGCTTTTGAAACTGATCACGGTGCTCTTCTTCTTGAAGTCCGTATTGAATTCTTGCGTCTGGATGATCTGGATGGACGGGCGTCGTTCGATCGCGTGGCGACGTTTTGTGATAGCCCTCTGGCATTAAGGGGGCGCCATACATCATAGCCCGGTCGGAGCGCGGTGCATCTGTCGCACTTAAAGATGGTGAACGCACAACGTTTTCCACTTCAACGTCCACTCGCTGGCGATTCAGTCGATGCCCTAACTGTTGGCGATAGAAATCAACACGTGATCTGTCCTCTGAATTCACAGGTCTTTTATTGTCGACAGCAGTCGGAGCGGATTTCGCGGCACGCAGCGCAGACGACCGTTCGATATTCCAATACCCAACAAAGCCCATGAAAATCGCGGCGACCAGCAACAACGGGCCAAGCCAGCGGTTAGAATCCGATTCGTCTTTATCCTCGGCCCGAGGACGCACCGGAACATCCATTCGACGTGCGGGACTGTAGGGCTGACTTGAAATGACCGTTCGCAAAGAGGTCGCTTCCTGAGGACGCTGATAAACACGAGAGGAGTTTGCTGTTCCCGTTTTCGTGAGATCACTGCCTTCAGCAGTAGGACGCCTTGAAGCCGTTAATTCGGTAGGTGTCGGAGTCAGAGTTTTGTTTTCTGTTTGCTCAACTTGCTTAGCTTCGGCGGCTTTCGAATCAGCGGAATCAAAAAGTGCACGCAACTCTTCGGCTCGGCGAACCTTCGTTCGCTTTCCGTCCGGTTGATGCTTAGTTTTTGTCTTCTGCTTTGCGCCCATTCTAGCCCGTTTTTTCCTGTGTCTCAAAATGAGACGATAAACGTACACCATTCCCTTTTCGGGAACGTGTCTCGTTATCGGGCGTTTTGTAACCAGACTTTAGCGAGAAGGATGAACTATTCTAAGTATTTACTGTGGCCCATCAATAGGGATCTCAATGGTAAATTCGGCACCTCGGCCGGGTTCGGATTTGACGTAGATTTCGCCGCCGTGTTTCTTCACAATTTCATAGGAAATACTGAGGCCGAGACCCGTGCCCTGGCCAACCGTTTTCGTGGTGAAGAACGGGTCGAATATTCGATCCAGGACCTCCTGCTTGATGCCAGGTCCAGAGTCCCGAATCACGACTTTCGCCATTCCGTTCTCGCCCTTTGCAAGTGAGATCCAGATTTCACCCTCGTCGCCGATCGCCTGAGAGGCATTCGACAGAATGTTCATGAACACCTGGTTGATTTGACTGGCGTAGCACAGCACTTCAGGCACATCGTTGAATTCGGTATGAAGAATAATCCGATTTTTTGTTTCACCCTGAAGGAGCGAGAGCGTGGTTTCGATTCCTTCGCGAAGGTCCACGCGCTTCAGCTTTGCTTCGTCCAGCCGCGAGAAGTTTCTGAGTTTTACAACGATATCGCGCATGCGACGTGCGCCCTCTTCGCTTGATGCGATCAGCTTTGGTAGATCAGCCGACAAGAATTCATAATCCACCTTCTTCATCATTTTTTCGGTAGCAGCCGGACCCTCGGCGGCCGCCTGAATGACCAAGTGGAGTTTTTCAACATAGTCGCGAAGAGTGGCCATGTTGGAATATACAAATCCAATTGGGTTATTTAGCTCGTGTGCTACGCCCGCAACCAATTGTCCAAGGCTCGCCATTTTTGCCGTGTGAACAAGGCGAGCTTGGGTATCGCGAATCTCTCGATTTGCAGCCTCGAGTTCGGTGATCTTCGATTTTAAATCTTCTCGCGCAGCGTGAATTCGCTGAGACATCTCGTTGAAACTTTCTGTCAGCACACCGATCTCCGTTTCGGTGGTGACCGGCATCGCAATCGGCCCCTCTTTGATGTCCATTGTCTGAAGCGCTTCGACAAGATCGTTAAGTGGTCTTAAAACAATTTTTGATGTCACAAAGGCTGTCAGGATCAAAAGCAGTCCTACGGCGCCAATGACGGTGAAAAATGCATAGTTGATGTTGCGCAAGACGGATTTTGATTTCTGCTTCGAGGCACCGATTCCAATGAAGAAAAAAGAATCTCCCCATTTAACTTTTGAAACCATGAAGCCAAATGGTTCGTTCCTCAGAGTGAGGTCAAAGACCACTTCCTCACGTTCTAACATTGATCGCGAGAACATATCATTGGGGTACAACAGAATGTCCGGCTGACTGGCGCCAACGATCAGCCCACGGGCGTCGAACAAGACGACTTCCAGGCCGAGCCGTTTTTTTAGGTTTTCTAAAAAACCAGGCCCAAGATTAATAATCTCCTCGACTGCGCCGGCGAGACGATTGGCTTTCGTTTCCAGTTTGATCAAAGAAATTAAATCCAAACTGTTTCCAACTCCAACGTCGGCGACCGCTACGTGGCCCTGACGCTCGAGCGCAGTTCGGTAGGCATCACTTAAAAAAATCGGCGGTTCGGGCGTTCTTGCCCCGCGGTTTTTTAGAATGTCGTCTTGCGATACGATTGCGATTTGTTGAGCTTCTCGATCAAAAATACTGAGCGCCGAGACCAACGTGTTCGAGATCAAAGAAGGCGCAATTTCTCGGACCTGCTGAACGTTCCCTGTTGAAAGATGGAATAAAAGTTGAGCATCATTGCGAAGTCTCGCTCGGCGACCTTCGAGATACCGTTCGTATTCAGAAATGGTCGCCGAAACTTCTCTCGAATTGGCTCGCAAGCGCTGGACGAGTTCGTTGTCGATTGCCTCTTCGTACTTCACGAGAGAATAGCCGGTGACGAACATCAGCGGAACAAGCGAAAGCAACAAGAACCAAATCAAAAGAATGGTTCTCAACGATCGTTTCGGCCGTCGATGTCGAAATACTTGTTTGTCTTGCACCGCTTCGCCCTGCTTGAGGTTTTACCCGAAATCTAAATTCCGGATTCGACCCATAGGATAAAACGAACCTGCCCTTCGGGCATCACGCGAGGGTGTGGATCCTTAGAGATCCGGACTGGACCATAGCCGCGCAAGGTCTCCAACAATCGCTGTTCATTACTCTCAGGCATGCTGAAGTGATAGTAGCGCCCAGAACCTCGTCTCCAACCGAGCTCCACTTCGCCGGCCTTCTCGGCCCCTAGTTCTTTCAACTGCTGCGTGATTTTGGGAGCTGCGTTTTCGAGATCCGCTAGTGTCATGAATGCTCGATAGACAAAGCCACGTGAAGATTTTGCTGCGGTCGAAGCAGCGGTCGCGGTCGGCGCTGGTGCAACCGATGGTAATGGCGTCGGTCTCGCAGCCATCGTTACCGGTGTTGGCTGCGGTGGTTTGGCAATTGGCGTAGGGGCAACCGCCGCCACTGTTTGCGGCGGTATTGCCACCGACGAAACTGCCCCTGACGACTCTTCGGCAAACTCCTCGTCGCCAGAGCCCTCCATAGGTCCCGTCTGCTGATCGTCTGATTCCTCATCGCTTGCAGCGATCGCAACGGTACCATCCGGAAGATTGCGTCCGTCGACGCGAGCAATTTCAACAGTGCCGGAGTCGAACTTTGGACCCGACTGCAAGAGCGGAATAGAACTCCAAGGAATCAAGACGACAACACCGGCCGTACAGACCGAAATCATGAGGGCAATCAATGACCATCGAAGCGAATCTGGCCACTGCGACCACTTGGCCAACCTTCGCGACAACGTAACGAAGCTTTCGGCTTGCTCAAGCTCTTCATAACTTTCGTTTGATAGATCGATTCTCTTTAATGATTCGGAAAATGAAATTCCTCGACGAATTGCCTCTAGTAGATTTTGACTTTCGCGATCGTCTTTGACGAATTCTTCGATCGCTTGGCGGCGTCCCGAATCTAGGTGATCCGTCACATAGTCGAAGAGCATTTCGTGCGCCAAAAAGGGTGTGAGCTTTCGTTTCTCACTCATGTGGTCACGACCGGTCTTTGCGCACGAACAACCAACCCAAGTTGTCGCACTCCTTTTCCAAGGCGATAACGAATAGTCCCTACAGATGTCTGAAATCCGTCCGCCAAATCCTGGTCCGAAACGCCAAGGACGAGTGAAAATAGAAGTGCCATGACATCTTCATCGGCCGCATCTTTTTGGTAGCGAGCCCAAATCGTGATATCGAGATCCGACGGCAGAACCCAGCTGTCCGTAGGCGTCGTTAATGGCTGATTGCGCGGAATCTGTTTTCGAAAAGTCTTCCACGCATCTCGACAAATTTTAACAAGCTCAACAGTTGAAACTTGATTGGCTGCGGAATCTTGAGCCGCCTTCACTTTTGCCACGCAACGGGAGGCAGCCGCCAGGGCCACTTTCTCGTCCATGAAACCCAGTAAAAAGAAAAGTCCGATCTCGCGGACTTGATCTCGCTTCATATTCCCGACTTAGTCAGTGCAGACCTGCTTGTAGAGATCGAACTGATCCAAAGCTTTGCCTGAACCCAACACAACACAGGTCAATGGCTCTTCAGCAATTGTCACCGGAAGGCCCGTACGCTCGCGAAGAAGGATGTCGAGGTTTGCAAGCAAAGCACCGCCGCCCGTCAGTACGATTCCGTTGTCGACGATGTCCGCTGCAAGCTCTGGTGGCGTTTTTTCTAGCGCCGTTCGAACTGCATCGACGACTTCGCTCAATGGATCCATCAAGGCATCGTTCACCTGAGACGAAGTGATTTCAATCGTCTTAGGTGCGCCCGCTACGAGATCGCGGCCCTTGATTTCCATTACGCGCTCTTCTTCGAACGGATAGGCATTTCCGATTTGCACTTTGATTTTCTCTGCCGACTGTTCGCCGATAAGAAGATTGAATTGACGACGAACGTAATTGACGATCGCTTCATCAAATTTGTCGCCCGCTACTTTGATCGACTTGCAGTAAACAATCCCGTTCAACGAAATGACCGCAACACCTGTCGTACCGCCGCCGATATCGACAACCATGTTGCCGATGGGCTCGGTGATGGGAAGGCC
>JAXMMN010000630.1:0-3973 GCA_034366485.1 Bdellovibrionales bacterium | reverse complement strand
ACTTGATTCCTTCCGGCGTATTTTCGTCGTTTGGATCTTTGCTCTTGAGAGCCGCAAGCTCTCGCGAATTTCGTTTAGCGACGCTGACTGGCGCAACGGCATGAGCAGTTTGAGCGAACGCGAACGTGCATAGAAGCGCAGACATAATAAAACGAGACATGATTCCTCCTCGACCTAGTGTCATCTGACAAACGGTCATCATCGGTTCCTGAAGACTAGTAATACGAAGATCGTGCCGAGAGTCCTATTTTGCGACACTTTATTTTTCGACGTAATTTCAAGAGGTTGAGAGATGACCGTGGGTTGGGTGTAGGAGTGCCAAGTCACCGGTGCCAGGGGCGAGCGCTAGAGGGCACACGGGTGTCTCGGTCTTAGACAGTCTAAAAACAAAACCCGCGAGCCAAGGGCTATTCGCGGGTCGAGAAGGGGTACCTGGTGTGCGTCAATCCGAGCTCGGCAAAGCGTCTCAGAATGAGACGCTTACTGAACGATATCGGAAGGGCTAACTCGCGGTTGCTGAGAGCCTGTCGCGCTATCTACGTTGATGAGCGGCGTGGTATCGAAGCCAAGGCCCGAATCTGCATCCTTGAAGCAAGCGCCCGTTTCGCACGGGATCCCGCGCGATAGAAACTGTGCATTCATGGTCGTCGGATTCGAAAGGCGAGCTTTCTCCTGCTGACACTTCGGATCCTCACAATTGTAAGCCTCTTCTGCTTGGCTAGAGAAGCCTGCGAGCAGGACCACGGCAAAAAATAGAACTGAAAATAGACCCTTCATAACTTCCCCTTCTAAAAAACTACAAATTCATTTCTGAAGTCGCTGGCGCAATAATGTCTAGCAAGTTGTTAAACGTGCTTGCGACTTGGGTTGCGACGGCAGGACCGTCGTTGCTTTCAACCTTATTTATTTCGCCATTTGGTTTGTATGTCACAGCAATAGTTCCAACTTTAGGTCGCGTGATTTGAGCAGGGCGGCCCGTTCGCTCTTCGTACTTGATCTGAACTTCTTTCTTCGCCTGATCAACAATTGTCGCAATTCGGCCGCGCTGATCATACGTCAGTCGGACGGTTTGTCCGTCGGTGTTCTGTGCTGCCGCAAGATTCCCGCGGTTGTCGTAGCTAAACGTAGTGTCGCGTTTTTTTCCGACCTTTCCTTTTGCATCAAAAAACTCGGTCGTAACTTTGGAAACTTTATTGAACGAGTTCTTATACTCGAACTGAAGCCTCGTCGTTGCCGTCGATTTTTCTTTTACAAGCCCGCTTGAATAATAGTCGAACGATGTTGTCTGGGAATTTCGCTTGATCGATGTTGGACGGCCAAACTCGGGATGGTATGTGACGTCGAGCGTGTCTGTCATAGAACGATTCAAGACGCGTGAGAGATACTTTCTTCCGTCCGCTCGGGACTTCAGCCAGAATTCAAATCGCGCTTCGTTCTTGATTTCGTTTCCACACTTCTTAACGGCGGTCGACCAGAAGTGATCCTTCGGATTGGCCTTGTCTGAAAAGTACTCGTAAGTTTCTTTACACGCGGGTCCGTCGACGGCCCGATCAGTGAAAGTCGTCACCCAGTCGTTCTTCTGATTGTAGGTAAGTGCTTTGAAAGTTTTGTCGGGGAATGTGATCTTAGTAATGTTGTGGTTTTCGTCGTACTCGTAATCGTAGACGTTCTTCCACATGTTTTTTACCTGCGAAAGATCTTCGCCCTTGTACTTGTATTCAACTTTCACGCCGCCGGGTGCGGTGATGTCCTTCACGCGCTTTGTAGGGTAAAACGCAAAGGTCAGCTTTTTTCCTGTATTGTCGATCGCCTCTTTCATGAGGTCGCCGCTGTAATTGAACTTTAAGAAATTTCCATTTTTGTCGTAGATGGCTACGAGCTTCCCCTGAACGTTGAAACGTTGTGACGAACCGTCGGCAAGATTGCGAGTGTACTGCGTCCCATCGAATTCAATCTTTTCGACTTCTAAATTGTCGGAAACAAACACGCTGCCTTTTGAAACCGTGGGTTCTTTTAGCCCAGCTTGTTTGGCCCAATTCGTGCGGAGGCTAGAGTTGTTAATTAACTGTTCGCGGAGAGTCGCAACGGATGATTCTCCAGAATTTGGGTTCGTTTTTTTGTAGTATGCAATGATTGCATCGATAGTTTTCGTGACTGTATTTCCGCCGCCACCCTGTGGCTTGAAGGTGACTTCTTGACCGGCGCCGCACTCTTGCAGCTTCAAAAACCCTTCTGGATTTTTGGTCAGACTGGTTTCGAAGTCCGAGCACCAGCCGAAGCCAAACATGCCATTGAAAACCGAGCGACTGTTGTACGTTCGTTGCACTCTTAAAGAGTACCCGGAACCTGCAATCTGCACGTCGATCCAAGATTCAGTATAATTCGCATTCTTCATGTCGACAGTCGCATGTGCTGACGGCGCAAAGGCGGTCGACAAAACGATCGCCGAAATGGCCGACCACATGATCGTAAAATGTCGTTTAACGTTCAGGCGCATTTCGAATCCCCCAAAAACCATCCAATGGCGCTATCACAGCAGAATCGCGCTTCATGCCTACACTTTAATCTTAATGATTTTCTTCATCGCTATTCCACCGATAACTTGCAGGACTAGCATGATTACAACCGCAATTAGGCCCAGAGTCGTGTTGAACAGAGGTCCCACGTAAGCAGGATCAAGGACATAGAACACAATCAAGAGGAAGAACGGCACCATAACGATGATCGTGCCCTGGGCAACACCTTGGGCCGTTAAGGCTTCGATTTTTTTCTCGACCTTTTGCCTTTCGCGCACGACCTCGACGATCGTCTTGAAGGTCTCTCCCATATTACCGCCGGTTTCTTGGAGAATATTCACCGACGTCACAAACATCTGAACATCTTGTCGCGGAATGCGGTTGCCCAGATCGTTGAGAGCCTCTTGTAAACTTCGACCGATTCGTATTTGAGAAAGCACGAGCCCAAATTCCTGACTGATCGGATTTGATAAGTTATTTTGAATTCGTTCCATCGACTGCTGCACGGAGAGTCCGGCCTTTACACCATTCGCCATCATCGTCATGCCGTCGACCATTTGATCAACAAACTGACCACACCGCTTGTTCCAAAGCGCTTGGACAACAAATTTGGGAACTGACCACATGCCGATTGTAATTGCGCCGCCGACGATCAGGCCTGCGGTGATGTTGGGCCATGCAATCACGAAGAACAATGCGCCGACGCCGAAACTCGATGAAAGCATCATCATGGTGACCTTTGCTCGATCCGTCTCGACAAACATGAGTTCAAGATAACGTAAGACTTCTTCTCGCTGACCAAGACTACGTCGATGAAGCCAGTTGAGAATTTTATCTGCCCAAAGGTAGGAAAGGTAAAAGGCCATACCGCCGATGGAAGGAAGCATGATCCAGTCATTTGCGAAAACTGCGCTCATCGGCTACCTCCACTTGCTTTTTTCGGGTCAACAACAGCAGTCGCTGCCTTTGATGCCGCTCCCGCTGGGTTTGTAGCAGCGCCGGACGCAGGGATTTGTTGAGCCGCTGCCGGTGCTGTCGCGTTGGCGGCATTTGAAAACAGCGACTTTGGAATAATTAGGCCGCGCTTTTCAAACTTCTCAATGCACTTAGGTATCAGGCCAGTCGCTTGAAACTCGCCGATAATTTTTCGATTCTTATCAAATCCTTTTTCAACAAATCGGAAGACCTCTTGCTGCGTGACCACTTCGCCTTGCATGCCTTGCACTTCTGAAACGCTAATCAGTTTACGTGATCCGTCCGACAAACGTTGAATTTGGACGATGAGGTTCACGGCGTTGGCAATTTGTTCGCGAATCGCGTTCGACGGAAGCCCCATTCCGGCCATCATGCAAAGATTCTCGATACGACCGATGGCTTCTTTTGGATTGTTCGCGTGAACGGTCGTCATTGATCCATCGTGACCCGTAGACATTGCGCCAAGCATGTCGAGCGCAGCG
>JAXMMN010000629.1:0-5075 GCA_034366485.1 Bdellovibrionales bacterium | reverse complement strand
CTTCACCGTTTTTTACGTGAAGCATTTTTAGCTGAATGGCACCGAACATGCACTACTCCAATGGACGGCCAAGGGAATCGGCCAAGTAGAAGAAGCTATTAATCCGCGAACGAGACAATATTGAGAATAGCGATTTAAGCGCGCAGCTGTGTCACAGAAGTGTCACGGCCGACGAGAGAATTAAGAAGAATCGTGACAAACCAAGGCAGAAATGTCGAAATTTTGATCAATAGCGCCAAGAAGTCTAACCGAGAAGCCAACTGAGGACGCAAATGTTATCCAACACCACGAAATTACTCACGACATTCCTTGCGATCGGGCTTGGCGCCATGGCTTGCCAACCCGCCTCAGACAATCCAGCCAAGGTTCCCGAAACGATCAAAACTCCGCAAATGAAACCGTCCCGCGTGAGCGCAGTTCGAGTGGCTTCAGAAACGATTGGCGAAATCGGCAGAATCGAACGATCACTTCGACCATTTTTAGGCGTTGCAGATGTTCAAACCTCCAACCCTTATGCCGACTGCCAAACACCAAAGCGTATCAGCGGCACGGAGTGGGAAGTGCGCTGGCGATGTGGAGTAGACTCGACACAATCCGGAAAAACAGAAATCGAAGGCCTTGAAACAACAGACTTCGATCGAAACACCCGCGTTTTAACCACGACTGGAAGATTTGAAATTCGCATCTATGATGATCGCGAACCAAGATCAAAAGCCCACACGCTTCAAATTCGTCGAACCACCACTTTGACTTTAAATCGCGCATCGACAAAGGACGATTTTGCCGCTCGCGTTCGCATTAAAACTCAAGTGATCAAAAAGAATCTTCGCCTCGATCAACTAGGCTCTGATTGGACAGCGACGACCGTTGGAATGCTCATCGGCAAAGCCGGTCAGTTTTCGTTTCAACCAGGACTCATGACGGTATTTAAGGGCAGCCTCTATGGCCACGGCGGAGAGCGACTGACAGCGTGGGCATCCGGAGAGTACCAAATGAAATCGGAATCCGAAATTTCACTCAGCGGTCTCGCTTCGGGCGATTGCACCAAGCCCGTTGGCACGTGGGCCATGAAAGCCAAGGCGGCTGGCGAAGAGTTTGAGACTGGCCTCGCGGCGACTGTTTCAGGTATTGTCGAATCCTCAGGCAGTCAGCTTCAATGGCCAACCAATATGTGCTTTGAACCGTAGGTTCAAAGTCAGACCGTCCCGGTTTTAGACACTGCCCCACTATTTTCGGTTTGATTCACATTGAGACGCAAGTCCTAGCGAAATAAATCCGAAGAGAGTTCTAGTCATGGGGCAAACACCGTTGAAAACAAAATCAGCTTTCAGTTCGTCCGGTATTTCGACTGGCGAGACGGCCGTGATTCGCGTTGCGAATCAAATTACAAATCAACCGTCGACTTCACCTCGAACAAACAACAGTCATGTTGTGGATTTAAGTTCGGCACGTGTGTCGGATTCCCCTTGGGGCGCTTTGGTCGCACTCGGTGCGTGCGTGTGGCGACTGGACTTGCGTTCTGGTCGAACCGAAGTCACCCCTGAGGTCACAAAGGCCTTCGAAAGCGTTTTCAACGTGGACCCTAGCTGCCTTGATGAAGGCCGTTTTGGATTTACACTTCACGTGCATCCAGATGACCGCGATCGTCTATTGGCCATGCTCGCAGCACGAATCGACAATTCATTTCGGTCGCATTTCCGGGTGATCGATCGTGATGGTGAAATGCGTTGGATCTTTTTGAAAGTTGCGGTTTCACGCACTCAGATTCCAGGTCAACCCCAGCATTCCGACTCGATGTGGTTTTTAGCTGAAAATGACACTCACGAGAAAGCCGAAGCCGAACGCCAAAAACGCCTTCTTGCCGACCGCATTCTTTCGAGTCTATTTGGTAGTGATCTCAGCCAGCTCCCCGCCGAAGAATTCTCGTCGATCACGCTGATGACTAAAATTTCCGAAAAATGGCGACCGATAATCGAGGAAAAAGGTCTTCGATGGATCGGTCCTGACCTCGCACCTATGGGCCCCGCATCGGTGATGGAAGGTAGCGAGCCACTTTTAATTCTAATGATGGATTCGCTCTTCGAAAACGCGATCGATGCGGCACTTTCCAATAAATCGACAAACGGACAACCATGGATTCGTTTTGAGTTTTTCGAAGATGACCATTCGATCTTTTTCGCAATCAGTGACTCCGGACCAGGAGTGCCGCTTATTCACCGCGGACAGATTTTCGAACCGTTTTTTTCAACACGACCGGAGCTTGCATCAGGTCTCGGATTGACGCTTGCTCGTTCGGCAGCAGAGTGGCATCACGGCGGATTACGCTTGGATCATTACTCAAAAAACACTCGGCTTGTCGCCCAGGTACCGAAGTCTTTTCGCGGAAAAATCAGCGCCGATTAGTTCAACCAAACTACGACGACTTCGAAGCCGATAAGAACATTAGCCCCGCCCGCTTGCCGCGCTTCCAGGCCACTTTTGCTCGAAGGCGACGTTTTCGCCACTCACCCTTTTCAGACAACAGGTCCATTTCAAGTTCGACGATGTCATCTTTTGCTGGGGGCGTTTTCGCTTTCAAACAAACCCCGCCCTTACTGAGATTCACAAGCTCACCGTCGGACCATTGAAAAGTACCTTCAAGTCGAAATCGACACACGACATCCGTTGCAAATCGAGGGAACCGACGCGGCGTTAGTTTTTCCATAAGCTCACGGCCACGGGGGAATCCAGGCTAAAACCTTATCCAGACCCGGACGAGAGCGATCAATCCGAAGACCCCAATAAGAAAAATAATTGCCTGCATTTCGCCTTAGGACCTGGCCCCCGAGACCAACGAATTTCACACCCGCATGTGCCTCGAAGTGCCTCGTGTACGCGCCGATCACACGCGGTTGATCGAGGTAACCGGACCATCCACCGCGCCGACCGCGATTGGTGATGATATCTGCGATCTTCATTTCTACGACTTTGCGGCCAGGAACCGCTTGGACGGCGTCATCCAAAAGCAAGACGTCGATGCTCCACGCTTGGCGAATGAGAAGTTGTGGCGATAACTGCCGTAAGAACTCTGCAACAAACTTTTGCGCACTGAAGATTTCTTCGTCTGATAACTTATCATCGCGAACCCAGAAGTTTGGCTTCGCATCGGCAACGACTCGGCCTTCGTAAGTATGAACTCGCACCTCTCGCCAAGCTCGCTTGGCATCTGAAGCGCGCGCGCCCAACTCAACGGCTCTTTTCGCCAAAATGTCTTCTTGAAGAACGACCGCTTCTCCGCTGGCAATTTCATCCAGTACCGTGCTTCTTACAGGCCGCTTAATATGATCGGGACGATACAAAAAAGTATCAGCCTGAACGAGCTCGGCCACAAAACCGTCTGAATCGCGAAACAATCCACTACCCGTTTCACGAGGCGCAACGCCCACCGCTGGACGCGCAACAAAACCAGTTGGGAAGGCCTCATAAAGTTTTGATTCGATCAGATCGCC
This sequence comes from Bdellovibrionales bacterium, assembly GCA_034366485.1. Lineage (GTDB taxonomy): Bacteria > Bdellovibrionota > Bdellovibrionia > Bdellovibrionales > JAMPXM01. Next base: position 1,587 of record JAXMMN010000629.1, on the reverse strand, counting down.
ATCGGCGACAAGACGACCAACGCTATCTACCAATCCTTGGCGAACTAAAAAGTCTCGAAGTCCCACTGTTTTTACAAGGTAGCGATCGGCATTGGGCCCAAGTTCGCGCTTGGCGATTTCGTAGAACAACAGTTTATCCGAAAGGAACCCTGTCGCCTTTGAATTGTCGACAAGTCCCCTGCCGTAAATGCTGTTCAACCACTGCGACTTTGTCGACCAGATTGGGGTCTTAATAGACACCACCTGCTGCGCGCTTCGCAAACGGGGCGGTCGACCTTTGAGCTCTCGCAAAACCTTGGTCACTCGCTCATCCACAAATTCCGACGGAAGTTTCAACTTTTCCGCTGGCTTTGCGTCCACCTTCTTTTTTGAATCTGTCGCGGCGATCGCCTGCTTTCCCTTGACCCGCTTTTTTTTCGCATACGCCAGATCCCCTGTCGCGAAGAGGCCGGAAATGAGGAAAATGGCGGCTACGATTTTGAAGGCTCGAAAGTCGATGTTCATGGCCTAAGGATCAAACACCTGGCCAGAATTCGTCACTGGACCATGCGTCGAAGGAAAGACTTTTCAAAGGCTTACCAGCGCTCTCGAATCAGTTCGAACTAGACCCTGGTCCTGGGGTTGCTCTGTAAGGCGCTGTCGAGCATTTGCTCACGAAACAGGAGTTGAACCCATGGCCCATTACAGTCAATGCCCGCGATGCAACAACAGTCTTCATACTGGGATCATGAGCGGCAATATTCAAGCTGGTGGCCTCGCTGTTTGCACACACTGCGGCTGGTACGAAAGCCAAGCGCAGGCACGCGCCCGAATTAAGTCAGAAAATCAAACAATCGTCGCGATGATTACGACCACGGTCGCAATCCTTTTGGTGACTGCCCATATGTTGTCTTGGGGTGCTCACGCATTTTCGGTTCCTGCTTTGAAAGTCGGTCAATGGACAGGAATGCTATCAAAAGGTGGCTACGATGAACTCGCTCAAATGTGCGCCGATCTCGGAAAGCTAACTTGCGCCCGCGATGCCTATATCGAAAACTTCCGTAGCAATCGGGACATCGAAGCGTTGGCAAAACTTGCGCGTCTTCAACTTCGCAATCAGGAAACACAAACAGCGATGTCGACGTTTGCTACCTATATCAATGCTGGCGGAAAAAACGGCGAAGCGGCGTTGCTCTACGGTCAGCTTCTGGAACAGGCCGGCCAGGATGCTGAGGCTTTAAGAATGATGGAACTTTCTATCGAAGCTCGCCCCGATCAACTTCCAATCGCCGCCACTGGTGCGATCGTCCGCATTCTCATGAAACAAGGTCGCTACGAGGAAGCGCGTGAACGTCTGACTCGCTTTCATGGAAGTGCTGGCAACGCGAAAGGGTATCTCAATACGGAGCTTTCTCAAATCGAACAGGCTATCAAGCTTTATCGCCCAGGCGGTCGTTCGGACAAGACCGCTTCTAAACGGGGCTAGTCTCGGATTGAGTCGTCGATTTGAACGTCGACACCCGCTATAAGTTAGACACTTTGTCTTGAAGGCGTCGCATTTGACGGGGTCTCATTCCGAGAACCCAGTGATTTCAGGGTGATAGCTCA
>JAXMMN010000628.1:0-4206 GCA_034366485.1 Bdellovibrionales bacterium | reverse complement strand
ATTTCCGTCTCGCACTTGGTCTTGGCGCCCTGAATGCCTTCGATCTCGCTTTAGAAATTCAACGAAGCGGTAAAGCGTTGGATGAAGCCACGCGAGCAAAATATGAAAAGCTCTTCTCAAGACTTGAACAATCGGCAAAGTCGTATCTCCAAAATGAAGCGCTCTATGAAGGACCAAAACGCAACATGGCAGTGACCCCGCACAACGATTTTCTGCGGACTGCAAAACGCATTTCCGGCCTCGTTGATTTTCTTTCAGAAGCCGAATCCACATCCGGCGAATTGCAGAAAAATCCGAAAGTCTCTCGCGAGACACGCACTTTTTCCCAAGCGTTACTCATTTATCTTAAGCGCTTCACGATTGCGATCGTATCAGCACCTGTCATCGCCTACCACGCGTCTAAAGTTATTCTCTCGATTGCGCGCGACCGAACATATGATCCAAACTCTACTGAGGTCGCTAAGCACGGAAACTTAACAGCATCGAACTCTGTGATGGCGATCACGCGTCGCATGGGTCCGATCATGGGTTTAAATGTGCAGCACGAGGGGCTAGAACATCTTGAAGCTTTGAAGCCAGATGCTGTGACGATGTTGACGCCAACACATCGGCACGCACTTCGCGATATGATTGCCGTCGCTTCCTTGCGATTTAAGAATATGGCGCTTTATGCTAACGCCGGACAAATCATGAATATGATTTTCGGGCGCAAGGACAACTGGCGAATTCTTGGTCGCGAATTTGATATGTTGGCGTTCAAACGAAAAGTCGTTGGTCTTGTGAATCGCAATCCAAGCGTCCTTGTGGCAGGACCAACGCACAATCCTGATCGCGAAGACCCAAACTTCAAACCCGTCGCAAAATCTGTTCGCTTGCAATCTCAAGGAATACGCACGTTTTTAAACTATCCACATGGAGCTCTTCCTAGCGAGCTTGGTGTCGATCTTCCGATCGTCGAGAGCTGGTTTGGTCCGAAGGCAACTCTTGCAGAGTCTTGGCGCGGTGGCACTGCGCCCAATCTCGTGATCGTGACGCTTCCAAACAACGTCGACCCCCTTGGTCTAGGGCTGGTGCCAGAATACAAAGAGGGCAAAGTAAAAGTGCGAGTCGATGGCGTTGTTCCTGGGAATCTCATAAAAACACTGACCGCTTTTGGGGGCGAGTCCGTTTTGAGACATTTATTCGAGGCAAATTCGAATCTTGGTATGGTCACAAACGAGCACCTTCATCGCGGCCACATTCGAACGGCCGCGCTTCCAGAAATGATGGATCGTTACATGCGCCGATCGTCGAGGCTGAACGTCCGGGCGTGTGAAGCGACCCTGGTCCCGGTCGATTAGATTCTACTGTTTATGGTGACTGTGCGTACGAGTTCATAGAACGTAGAGGAATGAATAAGTCTAAGTGCATACTTCTCGGCGTTTCGATTCTATTCACTTCTTCGATCACTTCCTCGGCGCTGGCCGCTACCAAAGAAGATCCAGCAAAGTGGATTCAACAAATGCGAAGTCTTGAGCATACTTTGGTAGATGCTTATCCCTATTTTTTTACGGAATCCGCCTTCCGCGAGGCGAAAAACAAAGCGATCGTTGAGCGACATTTGAAAGAGCTAAGAACATCCATTCATGATCTGCCAGTCAAGGCCGGCGAAGGACTTCTTGGTGCCGAGCCTTTGATTCGAGGATCGCGTGCACGAATGGAGTTGTTGCTAGATCGATCCATCAAGTCGTATTCGGAAAAAGACTTTGCTACCTCGCAATCCTCCGTACAATCGGCAATCTATCAGTGTGTGGCCTGCCACACGGCGCAAGGGCGCGGTAAGAGATCGACAAAGGTCAACGACGAGATGTTTCGAATTTTCACTCCGACTTTGCAGAAGGTGACAAGCCTCATCGCGATTCGGCAGTTTGAGGGCGCATTGAAGGCGCTGGAATTCGCAATACAAGGAAAGATGAAGTACCAAGATCCCGTTGATCAAATGGCTTTACTGCCGAAGGTTCACTTGCTTCTTTCGCTTCGTGCTCTCGACGATGAAAAGCGCGCGCTGAAAATGCTGACACTTTTGCAGACCAAGGGCGCGAAGGGTGTCAGCGATGCAACTAAGAAAAATGCAGCGCAATGGATGTCTGACATTTTGCAATGGCGCCAGTTCCTCGGGAAACAGCCAGCCGAGAAATCATCGGCCGAGAAACTAACATGGCTTCACGAAAAAACCTCTCGAGCGGGATTTGATGGGGATGAGGGATTTGTTTTTCTTCTGTTGAAATCATCGGTCCTGCATGGAGCTCTGGTGACGGATCTGCAGCCGGAAAGTTTTGCGAAATCTTACGAGGATCTCGCAGAGACCTACCAGAAGCTTGGACTTCCTTTTTTGAAGGAGCTCACAAATCTTTATCTCGATTCGTGCGCCAAGCTTCCAGCGACCGAGGCAGGTAAGCGCTGTCTGACGAAGCTAACTCAGTAGTTAAACTAGCGTTCAACTTCAAATTCGACTCGGCGATTGGCTTGTCGCCCTTGATAGTTTCCGTTGCTTGCAATCGGCCGAGACGGTCCGAATCCAACCGCTTCAATTTTCGCAGGATCAATTCCTTCTTTTTCAACCAAATACGTTTTGATCGAATTTGCACGGCGTTGACTTAGATCCATGTTGTAAGCTTTGCGACCAAAGGAATCCGTGTGGCCTTCAATTGTCAGTTTCTTGAAGCTTGCACGTTTTAACTCTTTAACCAATCCGGCGAGGATTCGAGGATAGTCGTTGATCATCTTATCAGAATCAAATTCAAACAAGATGCTGCCGACACTAAAGCGTTCACGTCCACTTCCGCCGCCTCGTGATCTGACTTCGGTGCTTGATTTCCAAACTGGTCCAAACGTGTAGTTGAGACCGGCATAAACGCGCCAGTCTGGCGAAGAAACACCTTGTTTAAGCTCTGTGCCGGCACCGGCATGTACAGAAAGCTCTTGAGATAAGTCTTGTTTGATTCCCGCGAGCGCCTCTAACGAGGTGAGGTTACGCGACGGATTTACCCCTTGGCTTCCAAGCGGAACAGCGCCAAAAACTTCGCCGATGAATTTCGTGTCGGTTTCTTCCAGGAGATAGCTAACAGCCGCCGAAGCGATAAATTGGTCACCCATTGGGTCGATGAAGGATCCCGCAATCGGGGTTCCCGGGCTTCGCTTTCGAACGCCTACGTTGAGCGCCGCGATTGTGCGAAGACTCCAAACATAATCTCCCGCAAACTCCAGATTGATCGTCGGTCCAGAGGCATTTCCTGCGTAAGGGTCGTTTCGTGTGCGCTGAATATTAGTACTTAAAATAGTGGCGACGCCATAATTGGCGCCTTCAAGAAATCGCCATTTTGCGTTGGCGCGAATTTCGGTGTTGCCTGTTGCAGAAAAATTTCCTCGCACGCCCGTTTCATTGTCGATCGACTGCGCGAGTAAAGCGGGAAAGCTAAAGCCAACATCCAAACGAGGTAGAATTCCAATTCCAAAGTTGAGATCCGAACTGGTCAACGAATCGTTGAGATCTGTTCTGCTTTGTACGCCGGTGTCGATATATGGAAGCGAGTTGACCGCTGTGTTGAGAAATGCGCCGAGATTTACAAGGCCGGGTTCAAGTGTCTTTGACGAATGCACGGTCGCAAAGTCTAAGCCGTTGGTGATCGGATTGAAGTTCTGTGTTCCTGCTCCGACGATGTTGCCGGCCGATTTGACCGAGAACAAACACAAGGCCAGCAAAACGGCGAAGGAAACCTGGGCGTGCAGAAAACGTTTTGGCATAGGATCACCGGCTCCCTTTGTAGATGGAGCCTTGACCCTAACTTAAATTATTATTTGGAACAAAGGTTGTATCCGGATGATAGTTCGAAGTTCTCGGCTTTCAACGGTCGCCAACCGCGATCGAGCATCCCCAAATAGGGCGCTTTGGGTACAGCCGCTGCGGTATTTGTAGCTGGCGTAAAGAAGTATTCGTTCCCTTCGGCGTTACACTCCTTTTCGGCGAGCGAGCTGGAGCTACCGTCGACCTTTCTCCACATCAGAGTTAACGCGATATGGTAGCGAGGTCCCTCAAAATATGTCAGACGCATTGGAAGTCGCAGGTTCTTTGTCATGGCGACGGTTTTTGCCGCGCATCCAAGTTTCGTCTGATGTGCCCCCTCATTGGAAATCAACGTCGAATCTTTTCCGTCCTCATTGAGAAAC
>JAXMMN010000627.1:0-7287 GCA_034366485.1 Bdellovibrionales bacterium | reverse complement strand
ACTCGGTGGTATTGATTTTCATGTTGTTCAAAGAGTCACTGAGACTCGCGAACTCAGTCGTTGTCGAACCGGCTGATTTCATCAGGTACTGAGTGAGTGCGAAATATCGAGTCTTCGGCGGAGTTCGCAAAAAGATGACGATCGCTTCGTGCTGATGAAGCTGAAACGACTTTACCGGAAGGCCAGTATCTTCGCTTGCGAAGACGGGAAATCCATACGGGCTTGTTGGGTTGCTGCCATAGCAAATAGCGCCTGGTTTGGTGAAGCAGTCGACAACATCAAAGTATTCCCAAGCTCCGACGGTGCCATTCCAATTGACCGGCAGATTTTCCATGAAGCGCTCGCCTTGTCCTGCGACAATCGGATCCATACCCCAAGCTGAAGGAGTAACGATTTGGGCCGCGATCGTTGTTAATGCCGCTATAGAGAAAGCTAAAAGTTTTCGCGCGGCGCGCTTTCGACTCTCGCGCGGTCCATTTTCGTAAGTGTGTTCAGTTGGCTTTTGCATGTATCCTCCGCATTCCGATTAGGTTCTATGCAGAGGAAACACGCGCAAAAGCTTTAAAGTTTCGACTCATTTTGAGACGTCAAAACAAACGATTCAAGCAATGGCTAAGGCGCAAGGGCGCTAAAGCGTTGCACTAACTCTTTGGCGACTTCTTTTTGCTTGTAGCTTTCGGGCGCCAGTTTGGACATTTGTGACATCGCGACTCGGCGGAGATTGAATTTGTGATCTTTGGAAACCAAATCAACTTTTGCCCCACGAGAAATTAGAAAATCAACGACGTCTACGGATAGCCGTTGTGTGGCGTAGAAAATGGCCGTCCATCCGATGGAATCCTGCAAATTGATGGAGAATGTTTCGCGCTCGACAACCCACTGCACGGCCTCCATTCGGCCAGATTGGGCGGCAAACATCAACGGGGTGATGCCATCACGGGTTGGCGGAGACTGGGAAAGCTTGAAGCCACATTGATCGATTTGTCGCACAGTCCGCATGTCCCCAATTCGAAGGGCGAACGAAATCGCCGTGGCGCCGTTGGGGCTCAATGTGCCGAGCTCAACTCCAGGTCGAGCAAGAATTTCGTCGATGATTTCTCGTCGCTCCATTTCAATTGCAACCATCAGCGGTGAAAGTCCTTTGAGTCGCAGAAGTGGACCATTGCCTCCAGTAAAATTGAGATTGCTTCCTAGGTTGGCCCACAGACGCAGATCTCCGACAGCGCCATCAGCGATTGCCTTGCAGAGCGGAGTGTAGCCTTGTCCATCTAGGATATCTGGATTCGCCTTGTTAGCGCAGAGCCACCGTATTTGGTTCCAATTTCCGGCGTTAATCGCGTGTCGCAACGATCGATCGAGGTTTGCGCCACAATCAACCAGATAGCGCGCCACTTTTTCCTGCTGCACGCGAAGCGCAATGTTCAAAACCGTTTCGCCGTCTGAGTTCACAGCTTCGATGTCAGCTTTTTTACTTTCGATCATGATCTTGATTGCACGCTGGAAGTTCTTTTCAACTGCGATTGCAATTGCGGTTTGCCCAGCGATGTTTGCAGCAGCGGGATCGGGCTCAAGCCGCATCATGAGTTCGACGAATTCGATTTTTCCCGAGAGTACAGAATAGTGTAGAGCCGTGTTGCCGTTTTGTGGGTCGGCGTAATTTACGTCGAGATCGGCTTTTCCAAGCGAGAGGGCTTTCATGGCCAACAGGTTTCCAGACCGAACGGCCGTTACAAACTTGTCGCCGTTCACGAGCTTGACCTCGGCCGGGCGTTTAAAATGAATTATGCGATCTAAAAAATCTCTCATTCATTTAGATTAAGTACCGCCGGCAGCGCGGTCACTTTCTGCAAAGTCTTGGTCCAGCCGGATACTGTTTCAGTCTAACCTGCGTCAGCGTCCACGATCGGATCTTCAAGAAAAGATTCTTTCGCTTCGATCAACACGTCTTGAAGATAAGCGGCGAGCATTTCGCGGAGCTCATCAAGCGTGACGTCTGACGTGGATTTTCCGGCGCTCGCGATAATTCTGCTAAGCTCTTCGCCGATCAGGTCGTCGGGAAGTCCCGTCGCATGCGAGAGCTCATTGATCAGTGCTGTTCCCCTCACGCTACCCTCCTTGGCTGCGTCCCAATCTTCCACTTAGAAACTCCTAGTTCCCCTCACAAGAGGCTCTAAGGTGAAGACAGTGTCATTCAATCGCGCGGTTAAAAAATCTGACAACACCATCTAACAAATGGCCGCAGTTCCTAGACTGAAGTTTGGCTGCTAAAGCAGCGGATGCTCCGAAAGCGCCTTCAATCGCGCCCAGCGTCGATCGACCTCGTCCTGAAACGCATTCAGGGCCTCTGAGTTCTCAGGAGTTAGAAGATGTTTTGATTTACCAAGCATTTTTAGCCATGGAGCAATGCTCGTTTTTCGACCCGCTTTCTCGGGATCGTAATTGAGTGCCGTGATGCCATCTTCCACTTCAAAAACTGGAAAGAAACACGAATCAACAGCGGCCTGCAGAATGGATTGTCCGTATCTCTCTTCCGAACCCCAGTTCAAAGGGCAAGCGATAAGAATCTTCCCAAAGGCCAAACCGCGGTTCTTGGCGTACCACTGCGCCTTGGCCGCTTTTTTGATGAGGTCATCGCCATAGCCTTCGATTGCGGTAAACACGTAGGGAATTCCCGTTGCAGCCATGATCGCGGCCGTGTCCTTGTGGTGAAAGGACTTACCGATAAATTTTCCGCCGGCGTGGCTCGTGCTTGTCTTTCGACCCATGGGTGTCGTGTAGCTCATCTGGCCGCCAGTATTCATGTAGCCCTGATTGTCGTACTCGAGAACAATCATGCGATGATTTCTTAGCGCCGTTCCTATCGTTGGCCCCATGCCGATGTCCATTCCTCCGTCGCCTGTGATCATTACGAAGGTAATATCTTCGCCGACGTTGATTTCACCGCGACGTTTTCGCTCGTGAAACATTTCGACGAGGCCCGAAAGAGTTGGCGCACCATTTTGAAAGAGATTGTGCAGGTAGGAAACCCGGTGCGCGCTGAACGGGTAGTCGGTTGTGACAACCATCGCGCAACCTGTGTGATACAAAACAACGACGTCACCTTCGAGGCCTTTGAAAAACTGATCTAGCCCAGAAAAAATTCCGCAGCCAGGGCAGGCGCCGTGACCGGGGGCAATCCGCTTTGGTTTCGTCGCAAGTAGGGCAATGTCTTTGACATGCACTTCCGGTCGACCATTGGCGTTTACTGAAGTCGTGACCAGCCCGGGGCTGACGTCGGCTTTTGTAAGTGCCGGTAGAATTTTTGGCGGCAAAGTTTCGTTCGAGCCCGTTTCTATTCCGACAAAACCGAACGCCGGGATCGCGCCGGGAGTGTGAATGGAAGATAATCCGAGCTCAAGGAGATTCATCGCATCTGATTCTCGGAAGTCTCGTCCTCCGAGGCCGAACACGCGGCTGATCGCTGTGATGTCACAGTGATGGTCGGCTAAGAGCGCCGATCTCACTTCGTGGCTCACCGGTCCGCCCATCGATCCTGGCGTGTCACTGCGCTCAGCGATCACGATAGATTTCATTTTGTGGGTCGCGTCCTTCAGTTGCTCGAATGGGAACGGACGCAGGATATTGGGCTTTAAAAGACCAACTTTTTTTCCCTGTGATCGAGCGCGATCAACTGCATCTTTAGAAGTTTCAGCGGCGGAATTTAAAATGAAAAGCGCACTCTCTGCATCGTCACACTGGTACGACTCGAGGGCGGGGTAGTGCCGGCCCGTAAGTGCCTGGTATTCATCGGCGAGTTCGGTGAATACCTTCGCGGCCGCATCGTGTGCAATGTGAAGCTGGTACTTGTTATTGATCAGATCCGGATCGTTCATATAGGGACCAAACGTCACGGGGTTTCGCGGATCCAAACTTGTGACTGGATTTTTTCGGAGACCCAAAAAATTTTGAACATCAGCTTTGTTTTTAAAAACTTGCACCGACTGGCGTTGGTGGCTGGTGAAAAATCCGTCACTTGCGACAATCACAGGAAGTCTGACATCTGGATGTTCACCAAGTTTGACCGCAAGAATGTTCAGGTCATAGACGGCCTGCGGGCTACTAGCTAACAAAATAATCCAGCCAGTTTGAAGAGCGAACATCAAGTCAGAATGATCACAGCGTATGTCCAGTGGTCCGCTGATGGATCGAGTGACGAGATTGAGAACCATCGGCAGTCGACTTCCCGCTTGAACGGGAAGCTGTTCGAGACTGTAAAGAAGTCCGTTCGCACTTGTCGCGTTGAGCACCCGGCCGCCACCTGTCGATGCACCAAAGCATGCGCCCGCGGCGCCGTGCTCACCGTCCGCAGGAAGCATGACCGTCGAAACCTCACCTTTGGTTTTCATGACGTCAATCAGCTGTGCGATTTCCGTTGAAGGGGTGATCGGGTAGTAACCCATGAAATGAAAGTCGATAGACTTTGCCGCTTCGGCAGCAGTTTCATTGCCGGTCAAAAACCGCGTTTCCTGGGCGACCACACTGTTCATTTCAATTTGCCTTTTAAGTCTGGAAATTCAGGTTTTAAGTAGGAGTTCGGATCTAGCAACTCTGTTTGAAGTGTCATCATTCTTTGTTCGGGCGAAAGCTCTGCAATCTGCGCCGACCAATCGGCGGTTTTCCACTTTTTCTCCGTCGCTGCTGCTGTTGCAGTGGGGAACAACTTAACTTCTCGATCCTCTTTACCAACCTTGTCTTCCGCGACTGGCGTCAGCGCATTCACTGGACAAGCCACGACGCACTTTTGACAGCCCTTGCAGTACTGGTAGTCGATTCCCTTTAGAATCGCTTTTCCAGATCCATCTTTGTCCCAAACGAAACAAAGATCGGGGCAAACCATGTCGCAGTAGCCACAATGGAAACAAAGTTCGCGATCAAGCTTTGGCAAAACGCCCCTGCGACTTGCGCTATTGTCTTTCAAGACGGAGTTTCCGGGATTGACGATCCAACCGCCGATGGGTGCGTTGATGTAGCCCATTTGGGGAAGCGCAACTGGAGGCGTGGTCTCAACCAGCTGTGATTCATCAATTTTATACCGGCGAACCTTTTCGAACCCCAACCGAAAGCAGGTTCGGTTTTTCTCAAGCTCACTCGGCGGCAAGTTTTTGAAAAACGAATTGAAACTCGCTTCTAACTGTTCGATGGGTATTTCGGGAAGAAGTCTGGCGGCAGCGCCCAACAGGACTCCGTTTATTCCGCCACCATGAGTGCTTGAAATTTTTAAAGCATCCACGACGGAAATACTTCGTGGACAGGTGGCGTGGGGAAACTGAAAAGCGCTAGAAGCTTCGGCCGAATTTACAAGAAGATCTGTCGTATTAGAAACGCCTTCGAAAAGTTCTGGATGCGTTCTTAAGAGCGAATCGTGAAAGATGATGAGTAGGTCTGGATGACGAATACTCGAGGCCGAACGAATTTCTTTTCCGACGGTAGAGAAGCGCACAAACGATCGAACGGGGGTCCCACGCTTTTCGGAACCAAAGCTAGAAAAATGATTTCCGGTGAACCCCATGCCGAGGACAGCGGCTTCGGCTAGAACCTTTCCAGCCGAATTCGCACCTTGACCACCGATGGCTTCCATTCGAACCGCAACATTTTCGCGATGAGAAACGTCAAACTGCGAGGGTCTGAGAAAGTCGGTGAGAAACGTCCGGAGGCTCATGAACGAAAGCATAGCGACGCCCATATTGGGAGTCAGGCCAATTTTTCGCTATGCCGAGGGGCTGTTGTTTGAATTGCGTCGATACTGTGGGGTTGTTTGCGGAGGCGGCGGAAGTGGATGTTCTGCTCCACCTTCTTCGAGATCCGAGAAGCGCCCGATGTTCGATTCCCATCTGAGACGAACTGTCCCAACCGGACCGTTACGCTGCTTTCCAATGATGACTTCCGACACGCCTTTTACGTCTGGATTCTCTCGATCATAATAATCTTCGCGATAAAGCGACATGATCAAATCGGCATCTTGTTCGATAGAGCCAGATTCGCGCAAATCCGAAACTTGGGGGCGACGATCGCTTCGACCCTCAGAACCCCGATTGACCTGTGCGAGTGCGATGACCGGAACTTGCAAATCCTTGGCGATCGCCTTTAAGGACTGCGAAATTTCGGATACTTCGCGTTCGCGATTGTCGGTTTTCTGGCCAAGCTTCATCAGCTGCAAGTAATCGATCATGATCATATCAAGACCGTAGCGCGCTTTGATCTTGCGAGCTTTCGAACGAATAGTCATCGGAGTCACAAAACTTGCGTCGTCGATAAAGAGGTTTGTCTCACCAATTTTACCGGCCTTGTCGATGATCCGCTGCCAACCAGCATCACTTAATTTACCAGTACGAAGATCACCAAGGCCCACTCGCGCTTCGCATCCAAGAACCCGCATCATCATCTGATCGCGATTCATCTCGATCGAAAAATAGAGAAGCGATTTTTTCTCGCGAAGAACGACATGAGTCGCGATATTGAGCGAGAACGCTGTTTTTCCCATAGACGGTCGGGCGGCGATGATCGTCATCTCGCCCTTTTGAAAGCCAGCCGTCATTTTGTCGAGACCCTTGAAGCCGCTGGCGACGCCAGTGACATCGCTTTCGCGCTCGGAAAGTTCTGTCAGCTTGTTCATGCCAGAACGCACGAGGTCGGCAGCAGAAACGGGACCATCAACCTGCTTGTCGTCGTTCAGTTTAAAAATACGGCCTTCGAATTCGTCGACAAGACCTTCAACTGATTCGAAATCATTTGTGTAGGCCTTTTCGACCATCTCGGTTCCGCAAGAAATGACTTTTCGAATCGTGGACTTTTCGGCCACGATTTTTGCGTAGTACTCGATGTTCCCTGCCACCGGGAACGTGTTCATCATTTCTGCGAGATACGACTGTCCGCCAATCGCCTCAAGCTCATGTCGAGCGTTCAGCACATTGGAAACAGTAATCGGGTCGATGGGCTCACTTTTAATTGCGAGATCTCTGAGAACAGAAAAAATCTTTTTATGAGTGGGCTTGTAGAAGTCCTCTTCCGTGATCAGGAAGGAAACATCATCCCAAGCATTCGGATTTAAAAGAAGCCCGCCTAGAACGGCTTGTTCCGCCTCGTTGTTAACGGGCTGAACGCGGTCTTTTGATCGATTTTCTTTTTCGTACGTTGCCATAATCCCCCCAGCGAACGACGCCTCTTAGAAAAAGGCAATCTATGGCACACCGGTATCCTTTAAATTTTCAGTCACAGAAAATGCGGGGCAGTCGTGAGGTGGTTGCTGGA
>JAXMMN010000626.1:0-2970 GCA_034366485.1 Bdellovibrionales bacterium | reverse complement strand
GATTCCACGTCGTTCAAAGCGATTGTTGGAAATGTCGATATTCTCGAAGGTTTGTATAGGAAACTTCGACAGTATGGCATTTCCATGATGGCCATTTTGGTAGACAGCGTTTTTTCCGTAGGCGAAGTGCGGCCAGATTTCATCAGCCAAAAATTCGAGTTGATCCTTTGGCCACCCGTTGATTTTTTTAAAGTTCCCAGCGTGCTCGGCTTGCACTTCTTGCAAAAATACGACGTCGGCATGAACAGCGCGAATATTTTCGCGGATGCTTTCTAAGACAAAACGTTGAGTGAGGTCAAAGCCTTTGTGAATATTGTAGGTGAGAATGTTGAGATGTGAATTCATGCGTTCAAGCCTTTTTGCTAAACCCAATAGCGAATGAAATAGTTGAGGATTCGACCCAGTCGAGATCCCACGATGGTTCCCCGATTAAAGATTTCAATCGAATCACGAATATCCAGTAAGTACTTTTGTGAGAGTTCCTCAACAGTGGATGGATTATCAATTCTCACGTCGACTTCAAGATCGTGCAAAAAACTTCGGCGATTAAGATTGCTCGTTCCGATCAATGCTTGGTCGTCAACCACAAGACTTTTTGCATGGAGAAATCTTGGTTGATATTCAAATATTCGCACCCCTGCCTTGAGGAGAGGTCGATAGTAGGCCCGCGCGATGAAGGGCATAAACCAGACATCGGATCGGCTTGGCACAAGCACGCGAACATCGACGCCTCGCCGTGCGGCCTTCATGAGCAACCGCGAAATATTGGACGGCGGCGCGAGGTAGGCATTGGACACCCAGATGCGCGTTTCTGCCGAAGCCACCAGCGAATGAAACTTTCTTCTTGAAATTCTTCTCAGTCGCATCGTGTAGTTGAGACTCACGGCGCTAGCGAAATCGCCCGTTCGTCGTCGAAACGAGAAGCGAATTTTAAAGGGGCGCGTTTGTCCGACTGATTGCGATCGTTTCCAGGCGTGATCAAACGCCACTAAGAGCTCGGCGATACCTGGGCCCTCCAGGCGCACCGAAGTATCTCGCCACGCCTCTGCACTTTTGTAGGACTTCATGTGCGTATCAGAAACATTCACAGAGCCAACAAATGCAACTCTGCCGTCGATCACACTTACTTTTCGATGGTTGCGGCGGTTTAATCGGCGAAGTACCAAAGACCGTTTTGGTTTTCTTTCGGGCACGATCAGGCGCATATCAATCATCAATCGACGCCAAAGTTGTGTCACCATCAGGGGGTGATAAACACGAACTTCAGACCCGAACTTTTCCAGCTCCACACCGCGAGTCTGCCACCAGCCTCCTGCGCCTATGCCGTCAACAAGCAGGCGTACCCTGACCCCTCTGCTGGAAGCCAATTGAAGCTGTCTTACAACTTCGGCTCCGATATTGTCGTCTTCGAAAATATAGGTCTCAAAGTCGATTGTGCGTTCGGCGCGAGCCCACTCTTCAAAAAGACATTTAAAGTATTCATCGCCGTCAAAAAGAAGTGTTTCGGACTTCCAGAGCATTCGACCTATTGACTACGGCTACCAGCTTTTTCACTCAAGCGAGAAAGCCATTGTTGAACGTCAGCTGGTAGATTTGTCCCTGATGAACCAGTGTAACCAGTGACCACACTGTCAGAAAGTAATTGATAGCAAGACCGTGCGGTGTCTGATTTCGGTAGAGAATCAATGCAAAGCTCGTAGTAACGCTCATGAAGCGTCCAAAAATTAAGCTCGCGAGTTGCCTCGGCAGCTCGCCCGGCAAGGAGGAGTGCTTTGGCGCGATTGGCGTCCGGCGCCGGTGTTTTTGGATTTGCTGACAGCCATTGATGAAGCTCAGCCGATGCGCGGAGGTAAGAAATGTCTTGCGGTTCCGATAGATCTTGTCGTGCTTCAGCTTGATTGATCAGTTTTTCCGCAAGTATGAGACCCGTTTCTCGATTTTTAGCTTTGTTCTGTTTTGACCAATCAGCAATCGATCTTGTCCATGACTTCGCTGCCGTCTTCAAGGAATCCGGTGCTGATTTATTTTTTTGTACCGCTTTGGCAATCTTAAGCGATTCGTCTGGGCTTTGCTTGTATCGGACAGCAATTGCGAGGGCGGATCTTGCCGCGCGCTCCCAGCCAAATATATCACGTTTTGCATATTCCGAGTCACTCACTCCGGTTTGGTAGGATTCAAGTGCGCGATCAAACTGCCGTGTTGCTGCATAGAAATCGCCGCGGCCCAATGCTGACAAAGACGACGGATCGAAACCCAATTCAAGTTTCGGGAAATTTGGTCCACCTGCAGTTTGTGTGTGGCACTGGATGCAGTAGCCAATCGATTCCCGAATCGTCAAACGTGCATAGTCGCGATTTCCAGTAGCAAGAGAGCTGACAGCTCGGGCGAGATCTTCATCGAGCATTCTTGCGATCGACTCATAAGCTGGGTCGGCCGCTGGTTTATCAAGAGAGCGAACTTGATGAGAAAGTTTTTTCAAGCGTGAGGTCGCATCTTTGATAGCCGCTTCGTTGGTCGGATTGTTGAACGCTTTTGTGTCGGAGACTAGTGGCAGAAGTTTGTTGAGTGCGACTGACAGTTCCTGCATTTTGACATTCCACGCTGGCCCCTTGTCGGTTGCCGCGAGCGATGTTGATCCGCCTTGTGGTGGTTTCTCGCCAGACGAGCAAGCATTTGCAGTGAGCAAAACACCTAAACCCAATAGGACTGGAGTCACATGGAGAGTCGTTTTTATTAAAGATCGTTTCATCATGGCGAGTTCCTTTGTTGAGATGACTCGCCCTTACTTTATCGCTCAAAGGGAATGCGTGTCACGCTGCCTTCGATTGAGGCTGACTATCATACATCGACTTCGGTGGGTCAAAACGCCAGATTTCTAGGATTCCAATCCGTTCCAGCTCCCTTGCCTTGAGGACAATCAGAAGGTCCAAGGCCTCACGCTCTTCGCTAGCAAAAGTCGCAAATTTTGAA
>JAXMMN010000625.1:0-2441 GCA_034366485.1 Bdellovibrionales bacterium | reverse complement strand
CTTCACGAACGCCAAGGGCCAACTTGAGTTCGGTGAATACAGATTCCGTCTCGGGCAAAAGCAAAAGTGACTTTCCCCGATCTGCTTTTGTACCGTCCAGTATCACCGTTGAAACGCCACGGCTTCGAGACCATTGAACTCTTCGTTCAACACGGATTCTGCGAACAGCGAAGTCAAAGTCCTCAACTCGAAGCGCAGCGGCCTCCTGTATGCGAGTGGCAGTCAAATATTGAATCCGCGCCAAATACCAAATTGCCGGACACCCCGCAGAAAAACAGATGGCTTTCAGTGCGTCCAAAAACGACCGAAACTGCTCGGCGCTGAGGTCCTTTGCAACCGCAGGCCGCTTTCGAACAATTAGCATTTTTCTGTGATCTTTACGAAACGGAAGGCGGTATTCCGAGTCGATCCGTTCCTGGTAGTACCGAAAAATTCCGCGCAGGATTGTGTACTCATGCTCATAGTTGCACCTCGTCCGATTGGAACTCTCGATATATGCGGGGCTCTTTATCACATTGATCCATTGATCAACTGAAGCAGCATCAATTTCTGCCACAATCCGGGATTCAAAAAATCGAAAGTGTTTTCGGTAAGACAAGTAGCGAACGCGAGTTGAGCTTTCACAGTGTGGCAGGAAGTTGTTTGCCCACCGATCAAAAAGCTCGGCGAATGTCAGTTGCACTCGACCATTTGGGTGTGCCGCCACAGTCATCGTTTCATTTCGACGAAACGCCTGCGCCTCAGCCATTGAATTGAAATATCGAGTCTCGCGAATCGTCGTGCCGTCCTCTTTCCGAGTCTGGCGAATGGCCCGAAACCCCGCCCCTCGCGCGGGGGCTGACCACTTTCCTTTCGCGTCCATCACGAATACTCTTGCGATTCCTGGGTTGTTTCTAATTGCTTCTATTTTTCTTTGCACAAAGAATCTCATTTTTCTCGATCCAAATTTTTATTGCGGAAACTCGAAGGCGAATGCTCCGTCCGATTTGGACATGCGGAATTTGACCGCGAGCAATTAGCTTTCGAATTTGTGACTCGGACAAGCTGAGGTATTCCGAGGCACCCTTTACGGTTATCAATTCTCGATTTTCAAAGAGCTGGTTTGAAGCAGCGATGTAAGGTGAAGTTTGCGAGTGTTCAAGCTTTCTCATGCATTACTCCCACACTTGAAATTTTCCCCTTACTCTTCGAAGGAAAACCTAATCGCGGGCCCTTGCTTGATGCCAAAAGCCTGAGGCGGGGCGGTCGACCGACCATACACATTGTCGGAAGATAGTTTTTGTCGAAAAGGTATCCAGCAAGTCCCGAAACATCGTTCACGAGGTCGATCTTCAAGTCGATCTGCAAATCGGCAATCAAATAAAGCCGCTTCATTGAATTGATAGGACGAATCAGGCCGCGACGTTGAATTGAATCAAGGTAGGCACTCGAACTCAAAATATGAACATGCGGATAGCGACCTTCGCTCATTGAAAGGACTCGGACATTTGCGCCAGGAACTCGGCCATGGGCTACTGTTGCTAAATGGCCAAGGCGTTTGAGGTGTGTCCAAGCCAAGGGGCCGGACGGCGCCGTCAACCCATAGGTAATCATGAATTCGAATGGGGTTTTGGAATGTTGGTAAACTAACTCATTGATGAAATGTCGCCGATGGATAATCGCACAATTTGAACACCTCAGGCTTCGACACCATCGGTTTACACGACACGGTGTCGATTGCGTCCGAAAGTTAATCGCCAAATCCGAACCAATTGAATTAAAGAAAGTGTATTTTGAAAAAAGATTGTTTGCAGTGCTCGTTTCCATGGCCGCAATTCACATGGAAGTGATCAAAATCTCAAATTCAACCGGGGAACATCATATTGCCGAAATTAGCTGCGTGATGTTCCATCAAATTGGTTCCGCATCAATCAGTTCGATGAGTGTATCCATGAGTTTGCGTTGGACGGTCTTACTTGGTTCAGGTCGAATTTCTTCGAGTATGGGGTTTGACCGATTGGCACGTTCAACCAATCTTTTGAGCGATTTCGGGTCAGAAGCGATCTGAATTTTCAGTTTGGGAAATCGAACTTTTGCGCGATGAAGAAAGTCAGTAATTGCATGAAACGGCTTCTTAACGTCGTTTTCTGACAGGATTTCGGTCGCCCGGATTACATGAACCTGAAGGGCGGGGTGAAATTGGAACCTTGGATTTGGTTTCCCAACAAATAAACGGACGCCAGCCAGGGAACCTGAATTGCGCTTACTCTGTCGGAGAACCGGTCGATTGAAGTCCAAATTTTCGCTTTGAATAAGCGTTAGTGCCTCAGCCTCGAAGTCGGTAAATATCTGATCGATTGAGCGGTCAATGATCCCCGCAGTGATGCCTCCCAGGCGCTCTGACGGGCTCCTGTGCGAGTTCTGACTTAGTCTGCGGGCCTTTAATTGGACGGTCGCAAGGG
>JAXMMN010000624.1:0-1966 GCA_034366485.1 Bdellovibrionales bacterium | reverse complement strand
CGCTTGTTTTATCAAGGCGACCGCGGAATCTTAACGTCGGAGTTTCGGCGTTTCTTCCCGTACAGAACAAAACGTCGCGCAAGTGATAACGGTAAAGCCCACTGGATGTGGTCATCAGCGGTGAATAAAGTCCGCCAGTCTTTAGTTCGTGCGGAAGTCTTGGACGACCTTGCGGGCGTTCGAGATCGATGAATTCTAAGAAATGGCTTCCGATCGCGATCACGGGATCAGGTGAACCAGAAAAAGGAATCGTCACAACACCTTCTGTCGCGAGAAGTCCTTTTCCTTCGATCTCGGCGTTAGGTGGAAGAAAACTCTCTAACTTTAACGCCGTATCGGCCGATGGCCCATCGGACCAGCAGCTGACAGTCGAAAGGCTTGGCCAAACCCTAGCGTAGAAAGCCTGAGGGTTTTCTTTTGGATCAACGAGATCGCGGATCGCATCAAGTTCAATCCGTCTTCGGCGCGACGAAACCAGAGGAATGATTTGATCCCAGTGATTGCTGATGGTCTCAAAGATCGGAAATAAAAACGTCGGTGACCAAATAGAAATGAAGCCAAGTTCGCGCGCTTCCAAAAGGGCAGCCGCTGTTTCTAGGCGCCACGCTGACATTTTGGTATCAAGCGAAAGTTCTGATGAGTCCGTGGGGCCAGCGGCGGCATTTCCATGCGCGGCATCGCCAGGTGCGATGTGACCAAGTCTTGGCTTTACCATCATCGCCGAAAGCATCGCGCGAATGACGGGATTGAAATATTCGAGATCGCTTTCCATCCCAATCGGGATGCCGCCTTTTGTGACCGGTTCACCGCGCCGTACAAGGGGTGAGAGCGACCAGTAGCTTTGTTTTCCCAATAGCGCCGGCTGCCGAACGATCACATCTCCTAGCCAAGCGGACGTCGCCATTTCGAGTTCATTCAAGAAAGATCTCGTGTAGGGGATAAGCTTAGAAAAACTAGACGACCCGCTTGTGCGTTCGAAGCACACGACGTCTTCCGAAGTCAAAACCGCAGGGCGCCCTTCGGCGGCCCGGTGAATGTAAGGCGAGAGCTCTTCAAACTTTCGAATGGGGACTTTGTTTTGAAACTCGGCGACTGAATCAATTCGTTCGAAGCGATGATCACGCCCAAATTCGCAGTTCTGGTTTCGCGAAAGTATGTCCTTTAGCTTTTCAGCAGAATGCTTCTCGGGGCTTTGAATCTTTTTGGCAAAAGCCCGCCGAGGCTGAAGCAGCGAGGCCGCGTATGCCGTGTGGGTGACTTTTCTAAATGTCGAAAGGGCTAAGTCCCTTGCCAAACCATTTGTCAGTTCGCTCAAAGCATTCTTCCTCTAGGTAAATTCCTGGCTAATCTTCCGCTGGCGCAAAGCCGCGGCGAAGAGTGTTCTCGGTGACCACTCGTGGTTCCATGAATTGAATCAAATATTCTGGTCCGCCTGTTTTTGAACCTGCGCCCGACATCTTAAAGCCACCAAACGGATGGCGATCGACCATCGCGCCCGTGCAACCGCGATTGATGTAGAGGTTTCCGACTTCGAAGTTTTCTTTTACGAATTCAATGTTGCCAGGGCTTCGTGAATAAAGTCCGCCCGTAAGGCCATACTCGGTGTCGTTTGCGATCTGGACCGCATCTTCCATCGATTTGGCTTTCAATACGCAAAGAACCGGACCGAACACTTCTTCCTGAGCGATTCTCGCATTTGGTTTTACGTCAGCCAAGATGGTTGTCGGAACGAAGAAACCAGGAGCTTGCCCACTGGGTGTTTGTGGAATTTCGCCTTGGTAAACAACGCGTCCTTCTGACTTCGCCATTTCGATCATGCTCAAAATTCGTTTTTGCGCATCTTCATCGATCACTGGTCCTACGAAAACATCGGCTTCGATTGCCGCACGCACTTTGATCGACTTTGCAGCTTCGACTAAGCGACGCATAAAGCGTTCGTAGATTTCATCCAATACGATCACACGGC
>JAXMMN010000623.1:0-3000 GCA_034366485.1 Bdellovibrionales bacterium | reverse complement strand
GAAAAATGGGAAGAGGCGGTTAAGTGTCGACGTGCACTTGTGCGTTTATCCCCAACCGTTGAGAATCGAATTGATTTGGCGAATCTCTACTATTCGCTCGAGGACGACAATCAGTCGCTTCTTTCATACCAGGAAATCATTCAAAGCGATGTGATTCCTGAGTCACGCTCGTTTGAAATTTTCAAAAACATGGGGAACATTTTTGTTCGTCGGGGCGATTTTGAAGCAGCTGAAGACTGCTACAACCGAGCATTTTTGGTTGATCCAAAATCAGACGCGCTTCTTGTAAATTTCGGAACGTTGGAAATCAATCGAGACAACTTGGAAGCTGCAACCGAAAGGTTTCGGTCTGCGCTCCTATTGAATGATCAAAATGATCGCGCGTGGGTAGGTCTCGCATTAGCACACCGATCTCGTGGGGACTTTGAACTTTCTTGGGCCAATCTTGAAAGAGCACTCGACCTGAATCCCGAGAACCGAACGGCTCTTAAGCTTTTAGTCGAATGGAGTGTGCGGGATGGCCGTGTCCAAGCTGCGAGCTTGCGGTTAGAAAACTATTTGGCGCTTGATGGTGAGGACGCCGAAATGGCGTTTGCGTTTGCGAAGTGCCTAACTCTGACCGGACATTTCAGCGAGGCACTTCTTGAATGTGAAAGAGTGGTCGCGCTTGACCCCGAGCAAGAGGAAGCCCTTCGGTTGCGACGAGTTCTTGCAGAACGCATTGTTTCGGAAAGCGAAACGCCTGCGTGAAGACACATTTTGAATCTAGTCGAACTGGGCACGAAGTGCTTTTTATTGACGGCAAGGCCACAGCTTCAACGATCGATCCAGTAAAAGAGGCGACTTCTTGGGTTGCTGCCAATTATTCCGTCGCCTCGCTTGGCAAAGGCGAAGCGCTTGTCGTCTTGGGTGCGGGATCTGGCTTTCACATTGCTGCACTCCATGCAGAAGTGGGAAACAAGTCGGAGCGAAAAATTGTTGTTATAGACACTTGCAAGAGTTCAATCGAATTCGTTCGAGCGCGCTATTCGCACTTACCCGAAATTAAATACGTCTTGGTAGAGGCGGGAACGACTTTTTCCGAGTTCTACCGACGAAACGATGTTATCGATTGGGCGTTCGAGCCCTTCACTTTGCTTCGACATCGCTCTTCGATGGTGCGCAATTCAGATCTCAGTCAGATGGAAGAATGCCTCGTAGGCAGATCCGTACAAGCGTTTCGGGCACAACTGGAGGCTCGTCCTTCGTTAGCTTCTGCACTCAATAGTGGCCGGTTGAAAAAACTTGCGGAGGCAAAGCTCACATCAAAGGGTTTAATTTCGGTTCGCGATCTTACTTCGGTTTGGGAGGTTTCTTCCGAACCCTCAACCGAACGACGTTTGCTTCGCGTGCTTGAGGAGCTTGTAAGATGAAGATTCTGGTGGTGAATCTTTTGCGACTGGGCGATGTGATTTCAATGGCGCCCGCGTTGAAGGCGCTGCGCATGGCGCAGCCTCATGCACAAATTGATCTGCTTGTAAATTCTGGCGTCGAAACAGTCGCGCCGATTATTCCTGGAATTAATCAGGTCCATGTATTTGAGCGCAATAGAATGCAAACGGCTCTCATCGATGGCAGTCGCCCGATGTTTGAATCGTTTGATGTTCTTGGTCGGTTGATCGAAAGACTATCGGAGGAAAAGTACGATGCGTTGTACAATTTCACTCACAATCGACTTTCTGGTTGGCTCTGTGGGCTGATACCCGCCGATAAAAAAATCGGTCTCGCACTTGACGGTTCGGGTGGAGTATCGTTCGGCTCGGCTTGGTTTCGTCATTTGAATCAACAGGTCGACTTCGAAGAGGCGCAGTGCTTTCATCACTCGGATGTTTTCTTTGCGGCCGTCGGTGGAATCGCCGTTCAGCGACAACAATCGGCATCGGATCGTCAGGTGCTCGACGGCGTATTGTGCGAGACGCCAAAAGGTCGTGCCGAGGCCAGTGCAATTCTGACTGCGGCTTCGGGTGCAGAGACTGCCGAGAAGTCGTCGCGCGTTGTCTTGATGCAAATTTCTACCAGTGATCGGAAAAAGGAATGGGGCGATCAGCGTTTCCGCGCATTGGCCCAGCATCTTTTAACTCGACATTCAGACACGACGATCTTTGTACTCGGTGCAAACAGTGAGGAAGCGCGAATTCAAAGCTTTTGTAATTCCGTTGAGGGCGATCAATCTCGCTTGGTCCCGGCGATTTGTTCGCTCGAGGCCGTCGTCAGTCTTCTAGAGGAGGCTGACTTGCTAATCACCGGCGACACTTCGATCAAGCATATCGCGTCAGCTAGCACGACTCGTGTGATTGAACTCGCAGTCGGCAGTTCGGATCCGTTTCGAACTGGACCTTGGAAAACAGGCGACGTTGTTGTGGCCAGTCGCGAAACGTGTCGACCGTGTGGACATTCGGAAGGGTGTCACCGCGAGTCGCACTTTTGCGCAAGTGCCATCGACGTAGAGGAAGTTTCCGCTTTGGCGGATACATATTTGTTGGATACCGAGGCGGCAGCGAAGGTTCGCGCGAGTACTATTCAGAGATTTGATGTATTCGTCGTCGACCGAAGCGAAGGCATTGTGCAGCTGAACCGTTTGAATGGTTCGGTTGTTAAGCACGGCGCTTCCGATCGCGAGCTTGCTCTAAGCGTCGAGCGAACGGCGCGCCGATTGGTTCTCGAGTCAAAAGACGGCCGCCTAGATCGGATGACACTCGGTTCGGAGATTCGTTTTGCGTACTCTGGAATCAAAGCGAAGTTTCCACATTCGACGGTCATGGATTTTCGCCACTCTTTGAACTCGGCCGACGTCACGTTGAGGCATGCCGAAGGAATGGTTCGCTCGCTTCGGCTGCAACTTGAGAGAGTGAAAGAATCAATTCAAGACCCAAAGCGCTTGCATGAACTTGTATCTTCAATTGCGGTCATGCGAAGTCGCCTTGGTGTGAATCCCTGGACGGCTTTTATAGTCGAGCCGCT
>JAXMMN010000622.1:0-10802 GCA_034366485.1 Bdellovibrionales bacterium | reverse complement strand
TTCAAACAAGTCTCTCGATAACTAATTTGCCTTAGGGCTTTTTAGGTTATTGAAGTCTCAAAAAAGGATGCGCCGAAAGGCCGCATCCTTTTTTTTCAGTCGCGAAATTCAAATCCGAATCGATCCACTTGCTCAATGGGGAACGGGAGTACCGTTTCCAGATTGAACACGGCTTTTTCAAATGGCCGATCGATCCACGACTCTTCAAACTTGGCTCCTGAAAAATCACAGCTCGAGCACACGCTGTTCAAAAAAAATGTTCGCACCAATGTGGCATTGCGAAAGCTGGAATCCAGAATTTTGACATCTTTGAATTCACAGTCGATAAACTTCGCGCCGTTAAAGCTGACACCTCGAAGATCGGTTCCCGTAAATTTAACGCCCCGAAACTCAGCAAATGGAAATTCTGAATCCCAAATCTTACCACCGGTTAGCTTAATCTCTGACCACCGGGAACCATGGCCACTCACCCAATCAAAAATAACATTGGTGAAGTTCGAACTCGCGACGGTTCCCGCGATCAAAACGTGGTTTTCTACTTTGGCCCGCCTCAGCGCCAGGTCCTTAACGACGCCGCAGGGACCGAGGTGATTTTGTGAAACACCAGAGTTACCATTTTGATCAACACAGAGACGCCTACCCAGATTAAACCTGAAGCCCCTGTCGCCCTCACTGGTGACCGTGGGGACCTCATAGCTAAACCGATATCTCCAATCAGCAAGCCAGAGGGCGGCCAAGAGGAGGACTAAGGTCCAGCCGGCCGCAGCAATGGTCCACGGGTTGAGTTTTCTCGCCAATCGCTGATTCATTCACTGAGATTCGTCTCAATCTGACCCATATGCAAATGGGTCTTAATTTCCGTCACGATAAATTTGGCGCTTCCCAAAGCTTTGCCCTATCCTAATAATTGTAGGGTCTGCTCAGTTCCATTTTTCGCGGAACGTGCCGCGATCAGATCGTTTTTGATAACCAGGAGTTAACTATGTTTCGTTCAATGAAGACCTTGGCTGCTAGCCTAGTCACTCTCACAATGTTGACGGGTGTCGGCCTTGCGAAAGCTGAAACAGCGGCGAAAGCGCAAAAAGCCGAGTTCAAAGTTCGATGGCTTCTCGCTCATGAACCAGTCCGGGTTTTTGAACGAGCTGCTAAGCAATTCAAAAACGAAGTGGAATCGGCATCGCAAGGAAAAATCGAAGTCGAGGTCCTTACCGTCTCTGAGTACAAAGCAAAGTACGGAATCGAAAAGAAATTCGTCGCCGACAATGTCGTCAATGACGTCGAGCTTTTGAAAGCTGGCGGCATCGAGATGACACAAACCTACACGACTGAACTTGGTCACTTGAATCCAAAAATGTGGGTTCTTGATTTACCATTCTTGTTCCGAGATCACGCGCATGCGAAGAAAGTCATGGACGGCGAAATTGGCCAGAAGATCATGGCTGGACTTCTTGAAAGTGATGTTCGCGGACTAGCATTCACGTACTCGGGTGGATACCGAATCATCTCTACCCGCGACAAGCCGCTGACGAAGGTTGAAGATTTCAAAAATCTAACGATTCGAACCGCCCGCAGCCCAGTTGCAAAAGCGATGTTCACTAAGCTAGGCGCAGAAGTAGTTCCGATGAACCACGATGCAGGAATTCAGAACGTAAAACGCGGATCTCTGATGGCCACAGAAACAACCGTTGCCCGTTTTGACGATGCTCAAAGAGAAGCAACTCCTATTTTCAACGACACACAGCACAGCCTCTTTTTGACATCGATGGTAGTGAACGAAAAGTTCTTCGCAAAACTTCCGCCAGCTCTTCAAGATGTCATTCGCACAGCCGCGAAGAACGCTGCCGAACTCGAGCGCCAGGATTCGTTGACGGACGAGGCCAATATCCGCAAGCAGTTTGCGAGCAGCGGAATGAAGATCGTAAGTATGGACAAAGCTGAGCTCAAAAAGATGAAAACTTTGACGACTCCGCTCTACAACGATTTCAAGCCGATGTTTGGCGCGGACCTCATTCAGGCAATCGAGCAAACAAAGTAAATTTAGCGACGCGGTAATTTCGTTTTGAAATTTTAGCGTGAAAGCAGAAGCCCGATCTCAACGAGATCGGGTTTTCCATTTGAGCGTCGCGGGATTCGATCGACAAAACGCCAACTGCTAGGAATTTTTGAAGCCGACAGGACAATTCGCAACTTCGTTTCCAAATTCTGAATCAAGGCTTCCCGGTCTGTAGCGGCTTCTGCGATCACGACGGCCGCGATGGAACTAACGTCCCCTTGATGGGCCATCGAGGCTTCGACCACGACAACCTCGCTTACCAAACCGGTTTCCAAAATCGCCAGTTCGACTTCTTCAGGAGAAACCTTCACTCCGCCGCGATTAATTTGTCGCTTCAGTCGACCTGTTAACAACAACTGTCCATCGGCACGAAGATGGCCTAAATCACCTGTGTTATACCAATCTGGCTGCGCAGTGCCTGGCGTCCATTCGCCCCAATAACCCGCAAAAAGACTTTTCGTCCCAACCTGGATCTGTCCATTTGAATCAATTCGAAACTGTGTCTCCCAACGTTCTCCGGTACCGACAGGAAACTCGTCGGCCTCGAGATCGACCGAAGCATCAGAAATCCACGAGGCCGTTTCGGTCAGCCCATAGCAATGAAAGACCGGCGCTTTCGCCCACTGTGCAATTTCAGAGAAAAGTTTTTTAGTAGTGTGTGCGGAAGCCAATTGAACCCGTTGCAAACTTGCCTGGCGAGGAGGAGGGCTAAAACGTGCGATTAAACTCCACGAGGCCGGAGTTCCGGAAACAAAGTCTATTCCATAGGCGTCGATCCATTCACCGACCTTTGACGCTTGCTGAAGATCAAGCTTGGGCGCAAGTACCAACGATTTGCCGTCCTGAATTGTCTGCAGTGCGATTCCAATAAGCCCATGACCAAAATGCAATGGCAGCACGCAGAGGGCCTTCTGTCGCTCCGCTAGAGGAATAGCTCTTCTTGCGCTCTCGAATCTGGATGTCAGGTTTTCATGCCGATGGATCACCGCCTTTGGTGCCGCGGAGGTGCCAGAGGTGAATAGTACCATCGCCGTATCCTGCGGAAGAGGTGGCTTTGTCGTAGCGGAGTGCTTTTGCAACGAGCGATCGACAACCCAATGTGGACTGGTCGCCGATGTCATCGCCAGCTGCTCGGCCGAAGTTTGAAAAGAATCGACAATAAACGGAACGGCACCTATTTCTTGAATTGCAAAGAGCGACACGAAGAAATCGATTCCTGGCCAAGCGTAAAGCAGGATTCGCTCGCCGGGCGCAACACCCGCTTGAGCATAATCCTTTCGACGTTCTTCCACGCTCTGTTGAAGTGCTTCAGCAGACGCGGTCTTTCCTGACTCCAACTCAACAATTTCAGATTTAATTTTGAATTTCCGCGTGGACATCATCTGCATAGCATCAAAGGCCTTTGGTATATTGTCATCCCATTCTTGCAAGACCTAAAGTGTCAGTATGAAAACATTGAATTTCCCTTGCTTGCCCACTCTGGTTCTCACTTTGTTTTTTTCACTTCTTTTTAACCCTATTGAGGTTCAAGCATCGAAAATGACTCCGCCGGCGAAAGTCACCGTTGGCGTTTCTCCAGCAACAAGCACCGCGGGAGTCTTCTTCGCAAAGGAAATGGGTTTTTTAACTGACGAGAATCTCGACGTCGATCTGCAGGTGTTTCCAACAAGCACTGCTCCGATGATTCCTCTATTGGCAAAGGGCGAACTTGATGTTGGCGGAGGAGTCATCGCCTCCGGACTGTTTTCAACATCGGCCGATGTTCAGGCGGGAATTCTCCTTGTCGCGGACAAGGGCTCAGTCAGAAAAGACGCGAACTATTTGAAATTAATGGTGCGCACCGATCTCATTACGTCGGGTCGATACAAAGAATTAAAGGACCTCAAAGGATTTCGAGTAGGCGTGACAGCGCTTGGCGGCACATCCCAAGAAGCGACGTTTTCACTTTACTTGAAAAAGGCCGGTCTCACACCGCAGGACGTGACCTTTGTGAAAGCTGGCTATGCAGACGCCAATAAAGCTTTCGCCTCCAAGGCTCTGGATGCCTACATTCAGATCGAACCCTATCTTTCGGAAGCGGAAAAGTCCGGCGTCGCAAAGGTCATCGGCGGTGTCTATGAAATGCACCCCGACCAACAATCTGCAGGAATATTTTATTCGCCACAATTCGCAAGTAAACGTCGCGAAGTCGCCGTGCGCTTTATGAGCGCCTACATTCGCGGCTGTCGCGCCTACAACAAAGCGTTTCTACCAGGCCGCACAGAAGAAGATTTCAATCGCGGTGTCGAAATTCTTTCGAAATGGACAAGTGTAAAGGATAAGTCTGTTTACAAGACAATGATTCCTGCTGGGCTTCATCCTGACGGAAAGCTCAACGTAGAATCGATTCGTGCAGATCTTCGCTACTACATAGAACAAAAGTATCTGAAGTCGGAACCCGATCTCACGAAGATTGTCGACACCGGAATCGTAGAAGAGGCGCTCCTGGCTGTGGATGGTCCACCTCCTGGCAGTAAACCAAATCGAAAGAAAGTAAAGTGAGCGCAAGCAAGTCGGCACTTGAAATCCAGAACATCTCTTTGCGCTACGAAGAGCGCTGGGTCCTGAAAGATTTGTCGCTCACTGTGCGCGCAGGCGAATTCGTTTCTCTCCTGGGAGCAAGTGGTTCTGGAAAATCAACGATACTGAAAGCGATTGTCGGCGAAGCTCCATTGTCCAAGGGCACAATTGCCGGTCCCCAGCGCTATGCGTATGCACCCCAACGCGCGCCGCTTTTACCTTGGTTAACAGTGCTAGAAAATCTGGAGCTTGCACGCTTAAGCAACGAACCTATGGAAGAGTTCCGGCATCGTGCTCGATCTATGCTTCAGCGAGCAGAGCTCTTGGATGCTCAGAACGTAAAGGCCCACAAACTTTCCGGAGGGATGCGCGGACGCGCCAATGTAGCGCGAGCCTTTTTGATGATCGAAGCACAACCAGAAGTTCTATTGATGGACGAGCCTTTCATCGGCCTAGATGCCGTTACTCGCGATCTGCTTCATAGCTTGGTGCTTCAGCTATGGACGGCAAAAAAACCTGCCTCGCTGTTTGTCACGCATGATTTGGACGAAGCGATTAAGCTATCCAACCGAGTTTTAGTGCTCTCAAAAGATGGGTCAAAGTTTACGGTGGATCAACCGATCGACCGCAACGTTTCAAGTTCCGAACTTCGAGCGAAAATTTATGAGGCACTTCGATGAGGCTAAAATCTTTTTACGGACTTGTCGGACTCTTTTTCCTTTTGGCTTTAGCCGAAATGCTAGGAAGAATGGGAATCATTGACGCTCGCTATTTTCCATTCCCTTCTCATGCACTTCGTCGCCTAGTTCAGCTAATTTCGACCAACGAAGATTCAAGCTCTGGACTGTTTCGCGAGCATCTTGCCGCTAGTGCGTGGCGCTTTTCGATTGGCGTGACGTTTGCGATCATCATCAGTTTAGTTCTGACGATGGCATCCGGAATCAGTGAAGTCTCAAAGCGGCTGAGTTCGGCGATCATCGGCTTTTTGTATCCACTCCCCAAGTCTGCTGTTTTTCCTTTGCTACTTCTGGTTTTTGGCCTGAACGGCGGAGCCCACATAGCCCTCATTACAATAGGCTCTGTTGCTATGATGCTTGCCACCACGCTTGCCGGCCTTCAGAGACTTGAGGCCTCAGGCTATATGGAAGTCGCGAGAATTTTGAAGCTTCGGCCCTGGGTTAGGGCCAAAAAAGTTTTGCTGCCAGGACTGCTTCCAGAATTCATGCACGGGATCAAGCTGGGCGCTAGCTATGCCCTGGTCTTACTTCTGGTTGGAGAAATGATTGTCACACGCCAAGGTGTCGGCGTGTTTCTATGGGCGGCTTGGGATCAATTCAACATTCTTGATCTCTACGCAATGTTCTACCTGGTCAGTGTGATCGGCTTCTTGCTCTTTGGAATCTTCGACTACCTGGGCGAACGTTTTTCCGATTCACAACGGGCGGTGTAATTGGAGTTTCTTTCGTGGGGAACCCTACTAGCTGCAATTTCCATGGGCGGAATCGCAGTGTTTGCAGTGGATGCCAATCGACACAAAGTGATTTTAATTGCGAACCTGCTGATGGGTATCGCTCTCCTTCGCCATTCCTTTTTACCCATGCTGTCGGTTGGATTACTGCTTTTCCCTTTGCTGGGACAGCTTCATGGTCCTCGGAAGAAAATTCTCGTGTATCCGCTTTGCCTGCTTAGCCTTGCGCCACTGATTATTATGCGCTCGGAACTAGAGCTCAGCTGGCGAGGAATTTGGCTATCCGCGAGCCTCGCCTTCTTCTGCCTTCAAAACTGTGGAGCTATTCTAGAAATTTACTGGAAGAAGGCCGAGCCTCCGAAATCGATTTTTCACTGGATGAGCTTCTCGGTTTTTTTTCCGTCGCTTGTCGCAGGTCCCGTTGGTCGATGGAGTCTTCTCGGGCCTCAGCTGGCATCGCCGCGAAGCTTTCAAAAAGAAGACGGTCGCGAATTTATTTTGTTAGTTTCCCAAGGGATATTTAAGAAGATCGTGTTCGCTGCGCCGTTGTACATTTTAATCGATCGATTCTTCGCCGCACCAAAAGAGTTCGGAATCGTTGCAGCGGTGGTAATCTCGTTCTTTTTTCGCTACGCCATCTGGGCCGATATTTCGGCTCACACTGATTGGGCGCAAGGGATTGCTCGAATCTTTGGTATCAGAGTGAGCTCCAATTTCGACAACCCATTTCACACAGCTCGCCTCGCAGACTTCTGGCGGCGCTGGCACTCAAGCCTCTCCCAATGGCTTCAAGATTTTGTTTTTATGCCCTTGGCCTTTGGGCCTCTCCGCAGACTTCTTCCCGCCAACGTCGCAATGGTGATCGCTCTGTTGATTGCATTTGCTTGCCTTGGTCTTTGGCATGGCCTTGCCGCGGGATTTCTAGTCATGGGTCTCTATAAGGGCGTTGGCGTGATTGTCGCCGAATGGCTGTGGAAGACCTTTGATAGAAAATCACTTGGATTCAGATTCCTCCAGATCGGTTCCGGAACAGTCATGATGATTGCCTTCATGGTAATTCCGACACTTCTGATCAGAATGAAACTCGACGACGCCATACATTTGCTGACGACCATGGATCACTTATGGCCGACGAGCTGGCTAAAGCTGACAGCGTCTTTCGATGCCGATATTGAGACGCACAAACTATTGTGGCCAACTCTTCTGATTGCCTTCGGCTATGAGGTTTTGCAACACCTCTCGAAAGTGACAAAGATTAAAACGATTCCAGAATCATCTGAGCCCTGCTCGGTAGTTTCACCGTTTTCACCGCGGCTACAAGTTGCATTGATCAGCATCGCAGCTGTGATTTTCTTTGTCTT
Organism: Bdellovibrionales bacterium; assembly: GCA_034366485.1. Lineage (GTDB taxonomy): Bacteria > Bdellovibrionota > Bdellovibrionia > Bdellovibrionales > JAMPXM01. The sequence goes on along the minus strand of JAXMMN010000622.1, from coordinate 3,361 downwards.
CGGATCATTCACTTCGTGGTTGGGATTTAGCTATGTTAACCACTGAACAAAAAAACTACCTTAGCTTTCTGTTTTGCGCCCTGTCGCTTGCCGCAGCTATTGTCGGTGCCGTGTTTTCATTCACGTTTATCGCCTCGGACCGCGTGCTTGGGTTTCAACATCAAATGATTCGATATCACAAGGAAGTGCTTGAGGGCCGGTATGAATCTTTGAAGGAGCCCGATCTCTTGATCATTGGCGACTCGACAGCGACACAGAGTCTGATTCCAAGTGAGTTTCGCAAAGTTCGCGCTGTATCCTTAGCTTCTTCGGGAACAAGTGCTGTCGAATCCTACTATCGACTTCTCGAGTATCTGGAGAAAAACAAGAGGCCGCGCTGTGTATTGCTGATGACGTCGTATGGCGCGCAACAGTTTCATATCGACACGCTCTTCTGGCCGCTGATCGTCGGACACGGTCTTCTGAAATACGATCAGATTTTGGACTACTACGAAACTTCTAAAAAAATGGACGAATGGCCCGGCAACGCGATTTCGCCGATTTCAGTTCGATCACAAATTCTATCCGAACGATTTCAATACTACGTGCAGTTTGGAATGTTGAACCAGGTGATTTTTCAGCCCAATTTGATGTTCAATCATCCGCAACGCTCTTACCGGATTTTTCGCAGGACTTTTGGTGGCGGGCCTATTCATAGGCGCCCGATCTGGCTTGAAATTCCATTTGATGGACCGAATCAGGATTTCTTGAGAAGTCAGTTTCAGCCAAACCCAATACTGGATCACTACCTACACCGAATTCTTGAGCTCACCGCGAAGCACGGAATTCAGTTTTACGCTGACTACGGCCCTGTTGCGGCATCTCTCCGAAACGAAACATCAAGTGCTTGGTTGCGAAATGCCATGAAGCACATCGAGGAACAATTAAAGCAATACGGTCACACTAAAAGTATTTTAGACATCGACTGGTTTGTGGACACGTCCTTTACTGATGGAACGCATCTCAACTGGAATGCTGCACGCAAGTATTCTTTAAAAGTGGACCAAGAGGTTTCTGGTTGCGCTCAGCTACGGCCGCAATAGCCGATCAAGGATTCCTTGTATTTCGTCAATTGAATTTGCCGCAATTGCATCCGCGAAAGAAAACCGTACTCCGAACTCTGCTTCAATCGCGTTAATGAGCTCAATGTGCTTCAGCGAATCCCAAGGCGCGGTGCCACGTCTCAATTTCAAAATTCTATCTTGCGAGGATCCCAGAAATTGGCTGAGAAAAACCTGCATAAGCCTACTTCCCGCGCCTGTTTCCGAATTATTCATTCACGTTTCCTTTTTGCGGGACCAATTCAAAAAGCTCGCGATCCGACCATTGCGCTGACCAATTTGTGGACCAAATGGAATCGGGGTCTCCGTCTACGCCTCCAATAGAGGAGAACCTGAATTCTGGCGGATCGGAAACCTTTGCGATCCAACGGAACACAGTTCCATGATCTCCGGTTTGCGAAAAAAGGCTGAAGCCGCTGCCTGCAACTCGCAACTTGTCCATTTCAGGATGAACGTCGCCAGTCAATGATTTGAACATTGGACGGGAAGCCAATTGCCACTGATAAGCTTCTAACTTCGAAGCATCTTGACGGAATACGAGTTTGCAAATGTCGGACAAAACGGATGAAACAAACATTTCCCGCCCGCCGAAGGGCTTCCATACCGAGCTTTCCTTTGCTTCAGTAAGCAATTCAACCGTTCGCCAGACATTGGGCCATTCGAAAGTTTGTTCATCGCCAATCCAATTGCGCCAAAGCTTCACATGAATCGACCTAAGCCACGAATTAAAAAGTCGAGCCTGGTAGGATTCTCGCTCGAAGCGTCCGTCCCACTTCGCGACCTCATCGAGAATTCGACTTTCACATTGATTGACGGCCGAGCCTTGAAAACGCTGGGCAAGCTTTAATACCTTACCGCGAACAAGTTCCGTCCGCGAGTCCTCGATATCAGCCTGTCCGTTGGCGACATCCTCTAGCGATAAATTAGTTTTGCCGGAAAAAAGAGAGTTCATGCGAAGCGCACGTACTGGCGGAGAGAAGTTCCAACCCAAGTAGTACGGCCCTCTGTTGGACATGACTTTCTGGTTTCCTAATCCAATAAAGTCTGTGACAGGAAAAAGCGACGGATTGTTTTCCGGCTCAATGAACTCTTGCCATATATCTTCGTCCGAAGTGGCTGGGCTAAGAAGACGAGGGTCGTTATGCAGCTTTCGTTTGGGAATGCGTCCTGTGACCCAAACTCCTTGCCGACCTTTTGAGTCAACACAGGTAAAAACAAACCATCCGAGGTTTATGACAAAGTCTTCTTTTCCGCATTCCTCGGCAGATTCGAGGAAGGGAAGGCGCAAAGATGGCAGAAGAAAATTTCGCCCCTCTCGACCAGCCCAACGGTAGGCCAGTTCAGTGACGACGCCTTTTGAATTTCGAATCGCGGGAATCATCGGACCCGCCACCGATACTCTCTTTACTAGTTCGACGTCAGAACCGCCTCGCACTTTTACGGATTTCTTGACGACATCGAAGCTTCGAAATTTACCATTCCAAAGATATTCGTTCGGATTTCCAGGATTAGTCTTGAGGCGGTACCAATCACTTGTGTCGACGAGGGCCGCGACAAAGCCAAAACCTACTTTTCCGTTTGTGCCGCTAGAAACTCCGGGCTGTCCAGGAATCGTAGCACCCAAAAACGGTCTTCCACCGAGGTTCAACGCCATCGGCATGTAAAGCCCGGGGAGATGAAAGTGAATGTGGTAATCGTTGGCGATGATCGGACTGCCATCACTTGTGCGATCGGCCGACACCACCCAAGCATTGCTTCCAGAATCGGGCCTACCACGAACCCAACTATTTCGCAGTGGATCTCTTGCAATCTCATCTAGCGAAATGACGGCCTTCGCCTTGGGCTGGTTCGGCATCAAGCCCGTGGTCGGTCCAAACACTTGAGCGGGCTCGTCGTACCTTGGCAACCAAGGAAACAATTGATTGAAAATGTCCGGTGGAAGCTTCGCATGCGTGCGCGAGAGACGAAGCTCCGTATAGGGATCCGTGAGCACCATGTTTTTCGAGTAGCTAATACGGATAATGTCGAGCGCCGTAAAACGACGAGGGCGAACGCCAAGTTTTCTATACTCGGTCGGGAATTCGGAATCTGTAAGCTGATCAGCTCTGGCATTTACGCCAGCAACATACGCCTCGATAATTTTTCCGAACTTTTCGTCCTTCATCTGGCGCTCACTGACAAGTTTCGCAACTTCGTCAAAACCAATTTGAAACGACGACCGATCTAGGTTGAGTCCACGCTCGCCGATGACTTCCGCCATC
>JAXMMN010000621.1:0-4726 GCA_034366485.1 Bdellovibrionales bacterium | reverse complement strand
AAACTTGAGTGAGAATCTTTTTTTGATTCCGTCGGTTTCGACATCGATTCGCCCAACTCTTGCTCCGAAATCGCACGGAGGATCGCGTGCGAAGTCTGTTTGAGATCGTGATTTGCATATGTTCAGTGGCCGGATGGATGTCCGCTTCTCATCTCGCGACACTTTTGGTGCGAGAAAGAATCATCAGCGCATTCGACATGACAAAAATTGGCACCGGCACATCTTTGATTGTGATGACCTCCTTCTTTTTCGTGCCACCACGTTCGCAGATCGACGCTTGGCTGCGTTTGCAGCTGCCGATCTCACTCAGTCTCGCGGGTGCATTTCTCCTAGCAAAAATGCGAAATAGCGCTTTCGAAAATCAAATGGAAAAATGGATTTCAAATCTCATCATGAGAATGCGACGGGGATATTCGCTCGTCGGAGCGTTGGAAGAAGAAGCGCGAAAGAATACGTCTGCAAATCGAATTAGGATGCTCGCGATTGCGCGCGCTGTGACTTTTTCACCACAAAAGTCTGGCAATCAAATGCCGAAACAGCTGAAAAAAGAAGTGCTCACTCGTCGCGACCGGGAAATCGCCAAAGAATTTTGTCGAATCAACTCTTGTGCCAGTCACCAAATCGCCGAACTTGATCGATGGCGATTGCTCATCCGCGAAAAAAGAATTTTTCGACGTAGGTCCGTACAGGCGATGGCGCAAGTTCGTGCGCAATCGATGTTGTTGAGTCTCGTTTTCGCAGCGATTTCAATCTTTTCAACATTCGCATTTGGCTGGTCGTCCGTTCGAGGTGCATTTGAAATCGCTTTTCCGATGTTTTTGATTGGATCGTTTTGGATCTGGCGCGGGGGGCGGAGGGTGAAATGGACGATATGAATCCGATTTTAGAATGCATTTGGTTTGTTGAAGAAGGGATCCGCCGAGGCGAGAGCGTGCGGGAGGCTCTCATGCGTTGGGCCGATGCCAGCGCCACCTCACCGGCGGGCAGCAGTTCCTATGGCCGTGAGTTCCGTCTTCAAGTGTTGCAGGTCTTGAGGAATATGGAGGGCCATTCTGGCCCAGAAGTGGCCGCTCTTTCTCCCTTCAGGGAAAACTTCTTTCAGATATTGCTCGCGGGATTTCGCGGAGAGGCGATTTTGGCCGATCTCATGCTTTTGAAAAGCGACATTCAAAACCAGTTGGATTTGGACATGAAGTCTCACGTCGAGACATTGCCCTTTAAAATGTTGGTTCCACTCCTTCTCTTTTTGTTTCCAGCCTTTCTCATTTTACTCTTCGGACCCATCACTCGGTCCTTTCTGCAGTCACTCTAAAATCAGCATTTCATCTCACAAAGGAGCCACCATGTTCTTTCACGTCTTGGCAATTCTCATTTTCGGCACACTTGTAACATTAGAGACAAGGGCGGAGCCGGCGGAAGGGGGCGGTGCGATCGCTTTGATGAAGATTAAAGACCGAGATGCGCTTGTTCGCGAGGCGGCTAAATTTCAGACTGGAGCCGTAATCGGGAGAGCCTGTGCATTTCAGCGCAAACAGAATTTGCCGCCGGTGTCCTGTTTTGTGTTTGCGCAGTCCGGGATCGAAACGCAGGCACTTACCGAAGATTGCATAAGATTGTCGCCGAAAGCGCTGGTCTTACCTGCCGTCGACAGTTCGGTTTCTGAACTTTGTCGACAAGCCATCGAAACGCGACGTCTTGATTTGAAATACGCAACACGCGAACGCGGGACGAATCCACCTCGAACTCCGGATGCTTCGCGTTAGTGTTGAGTGCGATTGAGTGTTCAAGCTAGGATTTCGCCATCGAGGATCTTATGGCGAAAGTTAAATCTGAAATCAGTCGTGAGGCATTAGAACCATTGGTCGACCGACTTCTAAAAGGCTCAGCCAATGTGAAAGAAGTCGCCAAAACATTGGCGGATTGGGGCTATCCCTCGACACTCGATCAAACTGAACAACTCCGCCTTGCGCTTAGCCTTTTAGAGTGCCATGACGACGGTTCGCGAAATCGAGCGAAACCAGAGGCTAAGGCGCCCAAAGCTGTGCCCCGGTCGCGCGAAGCGGACTTTTCGCCGTAGATTTAATTCGGGGGATCTAAATGGAAAAATCTAATGTATCCGCAAATGCGGGTTCTTTTGTGAACGTGCACGACAACGTGCTATCCGCCATCGGCAACACGCCTATTGTTCGACTGAACAAATGTGTTCCGACTGGCAAGCACCAGTTTTTCGGCAAAGTCGAGTTTTTCAATCCAGGTGGAAGCGTCAAAGATCGAATCGCAATGGCCATTATTGAGGACGCCGAGAAGCGCGGGGAATTGAAACCAGGCGGCACAATTGTCGAAGCAACCTCTGGAAACACGGGCGTTGGCTTGGGTCTGGTCGGTCTCCTTAAGGGCTACAAATGTGTTTTCGTAATGCCTGAAAAAATCAGCGAAGAAAAACGCGCGGTCTTGCGGGCATACGGCGCAAAAGTCGTTATGACGCCAACAGGTCTTGAACCTGAGGATCCGAATTCGCACTACTCGGTGGCGAAACGCATTGTTGCGGAAACACCGGGTGCTTATTTGGCAAACCAATATAACAATCCGGCGAATGTCCTTGTGCACTACCAAACGACGGGTCCCGAAATCTGGAAGCAGATGGCTGGCCAAATCGATGTCTTCGTCGGTGGAATTGGCACTGGCGGAACGCTCTCTGGTGTCGGACGGTATTTGAAGGAACAAAACAAGAACGTGAAAATCGTCTGTTCCGATCCCATCGGCAGCATTCTCTATGATCTGTTCTACTTCAAAGAAGTTCGCGATCCAGCCAAGTCATATTTGGTGGAGGGAATCGGCGAAGACATGCTTCCTGACAACGTTCACTTCCAATATATGGATGACTTTGTTCGAGTGACTGACGCGGAATCCTTCAAAGCTTGCCGAGACCTAGCCGCTAAAGAAGGTTTGCTGGTAGGTCCAAGCTGCGGAGCCGCACTCGCCGCAGCGATTAAATATTCTGAAAAACTAGAAAAACCATCAAAGATCCTTGTTATTTTCCCTGATGGTGGTCGTTCGTACCTCAGCAAAGCGTTCAACGAGGGTTGGCTTAAAGAAAAAGGGCTCAATTAAAATGGAAACGAATTGGTCAGCAGAAAAGTTCAAGTTCGAAACGCGCGCGATTCACGCTGGACAAGAACCGGATCCAACGACCGGCGCTATTATGACGCCAGTTTATCTAACCTCGACGTACGTGCAAAGTTCGCCGGGTGTTCACCGCGGTTTCGAGTACAGCCGAACTCATAATCCGACGCGAAAAGCTTATGAAGCATGTATTGCAAACCTGGAATCCGGCAAACACGGATTTGCGTTTGCGTCTGGCTGTGCGGCGTCGACGACGATTTTACATCTCTTAAAAGCTGGCGATCATGTGATTGCTGGTGATGATATGTACGGCGGTTCGTTCCGCTTGATGGATAAGGTCATTCGTCACAACGGCATCGACTTTAGCTTCGTCGATCTCACGAACCCCGAAAATTTTATGAAAGCCTTGAAGCCCAACACGAAAATGTTGTGGCTAGAAACGCCGACGAACCCAACTTTGAAGCTGGTCGACATAAAAAAGTTAAGCGCGATGGCCAAGGCCAAGGGTGTGATTTCGGTTATCGACAACACATTCATGAGCCCTTACTTTCAGCGTCCTCTCGAACTTGGTGCGACAGTCGTTGTTCATTCTGTTACCAAATACATCAACGGCCATAGCGACATGGTCGGTGGAGTACTGGTAACTTCGGATGATGAGATTGCGACCAAAATCGCCTTCTTATCGAATTCGATGGGCGGCATTCAGTCGCCGTTCGATTCATTCTTGGCGATGCGCTCGTTAAAGACCTTGGCCGTTCGGATGAAGGCGCACGAAGCTGGCGCACGCGAAGTTGCAAAGTATCTCGAGAAGAGTTCGAAAGTGGAAAAGGTCATCTACCCGGGCTTAACTTCTCATCCGCAGCACGCGTTGGCGAAAGAACAGATGTCTGGCTTCGGCGGAATGATCACTTTTTACGTCAAGGGCGGTCTCACGGGAGCGCGCGCAGTTTTAGAGAACGTGCGTGTTTTTGCATTGGCCGAGAGTTTGGGTGGCGTCGAATCGCTCATCGAACATCCGGCGATTATGACTCATGCCTCTGTGCCTGCCGATATTCGAAAAACTTTGGGTATCGACGACAGCCTCATTCGACTCAGCGTCGGAATTGAAGACATTGACGATCTGCTTCGAGATCTGGATCAGGCGCTCGCAAAAGTTTAAATCCGAAGGAATTTGCCATTGGAAGTGGCATTCCGAGAGCTGAAGCCGTCTTAAAACTGGAAATTCCTAGGGTTTCGGGCCTATTTTGACGGGCCCGAAATCGATATTTGACAGGGTTGCTAACGGCTTGGTACCCCTTTCTCTCTTGAATCTCTCCAGTGGTCAGGTAGCTCAGCTGGTAGAGCAATGGACTGAAAATCCATGTGTCGGCGGTTCAATCCCGTCTCTGACCACCATTTTTTCTTCTTATCAATTTCGCTGGCTTTTGAAGGTTCTCGTGGCTTGTTGGGCCGCTTACCGAACCTATAAGTCTCGACCCAGTAAAGGCCCGCGTTTCTGGCTCACGCATCGCGAATAATTTTCGATCCCAATAATAGTGCGCCAGCCCCAGTGTGAGCCCGGCAGAACTCAAAACTGTTAAACACAATGGCGCTTGCCCTGGGG
>JAXMMN010000620.1:0-1949 GCA_034366485.1 Bdellovibrionales bacterium | reverse complement strand
GGGCACAGGCCTTGGAAGCTCGTCGAGCTTCACGGTCAGCCTCCTACATGCTTTGAAGGGTCACCTTGGGATTTACCAAAGTGCCGAAGAGTTGGCTCGCGAGGCGAGTGAAATTGAAATCAAAGATTTAAAAGAACCAATCGGGAAACAAGACCAGTATGCCGCTGCCTACGGGGGGCTTCGTTACATTCGGTTTTTGCCGTCAGGCGAAGTTTCTGCGGAACCTGTTATCTGCACGGAAGACACCAAGCGAGCTCTTGAAGGGCACATGGCGATTTTCTACACTGGGGTCACAAGATCGGCATCGGGCGTTTTAAGTGAACAGAAGTCCAACACCGAACGTAAGCGCGAAACTCTTCGGGCCATGAAGGATCTCGCTTTCAGAATGAAGGTCTGTCTTGAAAAAAATGAACCGATTCGCCGCTGTGGTGAGCTTTTGGATGAGGGTTGGAAGCTTAAGAAAACGTTAGCAAGCGGCATTTCGGCGGGCCCCATCGACCAGTGGTACGACCGAGCCATGTCGGCCGGGGCTTATGGCGGAAAGATCCTAGGAGCTGGCGGCGGGGGCTTCCTCATGGTACTGTGCCCACCAGACAAACGAAGCCAGATTGCCAGCGAACTGAAAGAGCTTCGTCAGGTTGAAATGAAGTTCGATAATTTTGGCAGCCGAATTGTTTTCGTCGGCTAACCAAGACAGGAATGACGGATGAAAATGGATCAAGCAAAAACAGCAGTGGCAGATGGTGCAGACAGTTTTGCGAAAAAATATTTGACCGAAACTTTGCCGCTGTTTCAGGAGTACGCGAAACCGGAGTTTCAGATGGCGATGAATGCGATGGTTCAGGCCTATCATTCTGGCGGCACCGTTTACATCTGCGGCAACGGTGGATCGGCGGGTACTGCAGGCCACATGGTCAACGACCTCGCAAAAGGGTCGGTTGTCGAAGGTAAGAAACGCCTTCGCGTGATTGGTCTTGCCGACAACATGAGTTTATTGACAGCTTACGCCAATGACTGCGGCTACGAATCGATTTTCGTCGAGCAGATGAAAAGTCTATGGAAGCGCGGCGATGTTTTGATTGCGATCAGCTGCAGTGGGAATTCGCCGAACGTCGTGAAGGCGGCCGAGTACGCTCGCGCAAATGATGGCTATGTCATTGGGCTCATTGGATTCTCGGGTGGAAAGTTAAAGGATCTCTGTCAGCACCCCATTCATTTTAAATCATTTAATTACGGTGCCGTGGAGGATGCGCAGCTTATGTTCTCGCATCTGTCCAGTCAGTACCTCCATCAGTACATCAAGGAACGCGGTCCCGCGTTTGAGGTTTAGGGTCATGTCGAAGAAAAAAGCGAAAGAAAAATCGAAGAAAAAGCTAAGCAAGAAACTTGGCGGAAAAGCGGCGAAAGCGGCGTTCTTGCCAGACATCAACCAAAAGCTTTACGGCGAACTTGCCATAGAAGAAAACGAGCTCGAGCGCTTTCCCAATCGCACGACAGTTCGTCGCTACACGATTGAATTCACTTGCCCAGAATTCACATGTCTCTGCCCGCGGTCGGGATTCCCAGACTTTGCGACGATTCGAATCAAGTATGTGCCAGACGAATTCTGTGTGGAACTAAAGTCGCTCAAGCTCTACATCAATGGCTTTCGCAATAAGAAAGTCTTCCACGAAGATGTCACCAACAACATCATTCAAGACTTAATTGATCTCTTAGATCCACATGAGATCGAAGTGATCGGTGACTTCACGGTTCGCGGAAACGTCCACACGGTTGTGACCGCGAAGCACACGAAGAAATCTAGATAGTCGGGGCTGATGTGAAGTCGCACACAGAAAAGTCGCATACGGAAGAAACGATGGCGAAAGCTCCTAAAGGACCTGCGGTCCTTTGGATGAGGCGTCTTGCGAACATCGGCTTTGGTATTGCCGCCGCGTACTTTTTTTATT
>JAXMMN010000619.1:0-1159 GCA_034366485.1 Bdellovibrionales bacterium | reverse complement strand
AAAGATTTTTGTTTGAAGTAGGTGGTTTCGGTATGGGAAAGACGGCTAAAAAGCGAGCAAAGACGGGACTTGCGGACGGCTACATTCATGGTTTCACTCAGGCCGAACAGGACCGGCTGTTCAAGCAGGCTCGCATTCATGAAGAGGTGATTTTTTCGAAAGTAGATTTCAGTCATTGCAAAGACTTGATCGAAATCGGTAGTGGTGTTGGAGCGCAAACTAAAATTCTTCTGGAACGAAATCCAGATGCGAAAATTGTTTGTGTGGATGCGGCTGACGCGCAAGTCGCTCGAGCCAAAAAAGCCCTTGCCCCGGAGCTTGCCAGTGGTCGAGTGCAAATCGATCATGGCGACGCCCTTCATCTCAAATACGCGGACAGTTCGTTTGATGGTGCTTTCATTTGTTGGCTGCTTGAGCACGTCCAAAATCCGATTGAGATTCTTGAAGAAGCGCGCCGCGTTCTTCGGTCGGGGGGAGTGATCTATTGCAATGAAGTCTTCAATGCTTCCTTTTATGTGCACCCCTATTCTCCTGCGACGCTGAAGTACTGGATGGAGTTCAATGACCATCAGTGGTCGTTAAAGGGAGACCCCTTTGTCGGCGGTAAGCTTGCAAATTACCTCATGGCGGCGGGCTACCAGACTATCTCTACACACGTACTGACCCATCAGTACGACAATCGAACACCCAAAAAGCGCGCAGCATTTTTGGATTATTGGACGGGACTACTGCTCAGCGGAGCCGATACATTGATTGGTGCAGGCCGCATCACAAAAAAGACGGCCGACGACATGCAAAAAGAAATGCAGGCGCTTAAGAGCGACCCGGATTCCGTGATTTTCTATTCCTGGATTTTGGCCCGCGCCGAAGCTTGGTAGGCGCGGTCACAGCTATTTACTTTTTGTTTTTGCAGTCCGGAAGCTGAGAAACAAATTGTTCGGCCAAAATGAGAGATTCGCTTTCGGTCACTTCGCCGCCGCTAATAGCTGTCACTAGCGACATCGCAAAGAGCCCCGCATCTGACATAAAATGCCCGCCACCAAGATCGCCAATTGTTTTGGTGCCTGCATCAACTTGCTTCAGGACGCGAGATTTCAATTCGGAACCCGTGATAGTTACACCCGTCATGATATTTTGCTCTTCATCTCCGTAGCCTTCT
>JAXMMN010000618.1:0-7860 GCA_034366485.1 Bdellovibrionales bacterium | reverse complement strand
CGGCTTCGTTAACTTGAGTCTCGGGCTTCAGGCGAATCCACTGCGGAAAAATACGCGGCACCTTGATGCGCGCAAAAAGTTTTTCGTCGCGATCTGGATGTCGAAGAGTGACCCCAAAGCTTACCGAGAGACTTGAAATGAAAGGAAACGGCAGTCCTGGGTCAACTGCCAGCGGCGTAAGCACCGGAAATACATTTTGTCGAAAATATTTGGTCGCGATATGGCGCTCAGCGGACGTGAGGTCGCGCCATTCTAGCAACTCAATGCCATTCTTTTTTAATTCCGGACGAAGTGTTTTATCACACGACTCTGCTTGTTTGGCCTGCTGTGAAAGCACCATCTTTCGAATTGCCGCGAGCTGTTCTTCCGCGGTCAAGCCTCCGGCCATTCGCGTACTTTTGATTTCGACCTGATGCCGAAGTCCGCCTAGGCGCTTCATAAAAAACTCGTCGAGATTGGACGAATAGATGCCATGAAAGCGAACGCGCTCGAGAAGCGGCGTTCGTCGATCTATCGCCTCATTGAGAACGCGGTTGTTAAACTCGAGCCATTCCACTTCGCGATTCAAAAATTCAGATTTCAAATCGCGAGACGCGTCCTCAATTTCCGTCTTTTTTCGTGCACCAAATGATCGTACTTTTTTTCGTACGACATTTTTCGACGATTTTACCGTCGACTTAACGGTCGATTTGGGTCGCCCTGCCTTGGAAAGCGATTTATTTGTTAGCTTCGCCACGATCCTGATCCCTACTTAAAAATACGCAAAAGGCGAGTTTCCGCCTGCTGCACCATTTCACTCTACACGGTCCTTGCGGGCCGCGCCAAACGATTGCTAGCTTTGTCTTGTGAACAATACCGACAAATCGACCGAACTGAGTACCTGGTGGGGACGCCACCGCCAAATGCATGACCGCTTTGATCAATGGTCGATCGGTCCGGTGGAACTTCTGACCGAGCGCCGTGAAGCAAACTGGCGAATTTCCTGGAAACAGATCCACAGATCCAATTCCACCTTTGCTCGTCGAATGGTGGGAGTTTCCTCCGAAACAGCTGCCGCATGTCGCGCTCCTAGCCCGTCGGCTCTTTGTCGGTACCTTCCCTCATCAGTGCAAACGCTGACAATTCCGTCGACAAGTCCTAACGAAGATCTAATTTTTGCTCCCGTGCTTCCAGATGCCCTGTTGCGGATGAAAATTCCGTTTCAAGCAGCGCTAGAGGCCGGAGAAAAGCTAACTCTTGGGTTTCTTTTGCCATTGGTTATACGCATCGATATTGCGACGGCCCATGGAGGATCTCGCGAGGCTTGTGAAATCCCAATCCACCCATTGGCAGCGACCTGGCTAGGTACTGATCCGCAAGTTGGCGAAGTCGGCTATTGCCCCGTACCCGTTCTTTCGGTCGATCGCTGGAGTGATCATCGCCCCCGTCTTGACTATGCCGGCTGCACAATTCATTTGATCAACCACGGCGGAAGCTCGCTCATCGTCGACGAGGTTACCGTGCCGTGTGCGAAACTGGCCCTCTATCACTCGCCCCAAACTGGTTTTTGGACAGAGTCAGTGACGATCGACGTGACAAGTACTTTGCCGCCCAAAATTGATAAGGTTTTCCCTAAGGACGCGGGTGCACCGGTCTTGGTGCAAGCAGCACGCTCAATTACGAAAGCCCCATTGCCAGGAGCCGCCGCGAACGGAATTAAATCGATCGCCGCGTTTGGTTCTAATCTCGGTACGAGTGTTGAGAGTTTCTTTCGGGAGCGCGGATGATATTCAAAGAGTGGTTCAACGAACTCATGCAGCTGATCACAAAGAAGCATCTTTTTTCGCTGGCGACGGCGGCGATTGTTCTTCTCGTTGGATTCTTTCTCGCGCGTCGCGCACGACAAGCGATCGGCAACATGCGCAATCTCGATATTCAGAAAAAGATGCTCTTTGAAAAAGTCGCTTACTTTGGACTGATCCTTCTTTCAATCGCGGCAGCGCTGGACAGTTTGGGGTTTGATCTCAAGGTGCTCCTCGGTGCGGCGGGTATTTTGACCGTGGCCGTCGGCTTCGCAGCACAGACTTCGGCATCGAATTTAATAAGCGGACTTTTCCTCATGTTCGAACGACCGTTTGTCGTTGGTAACTCGATCGTCATTGGCGATCTTCGGGGGGAAGTCGTCGCGATCGATATGCTTTCAACCAAAATTCGAACCTTCAACAACTTGATGGTGCGAATCCCAAATGAGACCTTGGTAAAGTCCAATATCGTGAATCTTTCCTATTTTCCAATTCGTCGAGTGGACCTTGAGGTGGGCGTCGCTTATTCGTCCAATTTGGCCCAGGTCGAAGCGATCGTTAAAGACACGCTCTTTGGACATCCGCTGGTGATGAGAAACCCGGCCCCTTTGTTTTTGATGAGAGGCTTTGGCGCTTCCTCGGTCGATTTTGATATCCATATTTGGACTGAGACCGAGAACGTCGTGACGATAAAGTCAGAGCTTTACCGAGCGCTCAATACAGCGTTCACTGAAAACAAAGTTGAAATTCCATTCCCGACACGAACCCTGATTCAGACGGCGGCCCCAGTCTAGGGGCAGTTTCAAAAATAAAACGGTCTACTCGCCGTCTTCGCCGATCGCTTCGACGGGGCAACCTTCCATCGCTTCTTTACATTGCGATTCTTCTTCTGGCGAAGCTGGCTGTTTCGACAAAAAAGCATGGCCTTCGTCTTCGTTCATTTTAAAATTGTCGGGCGCAGCAATACAGCACGCATCACAAGCAATGCACGTCTTGTCGACGTAGAATTTGCCCTTCATGTTTTGCGGCCATTGATCCATTTTATCGGGCATTGAGGACTCCATCTCGAACCGGAACTGATCGGCGTGCAGACAATTGGGCCACACCCATCAACAGGAGCGAACCAAAAAAGAGATCTGAAGCAAGACTCTTCATGAAGAACGGAACTGCCATCACGAAGCAAGAAATTAATCCGTCAGCAGTCATCGGATAAATTCCACCGACCAACCACACGCCGATGTTCGAGACGACGAAAAACCCTGCGCTTCCGGTTCCAGCGAAGCCGATCGCTTTTAGAAGACGAACAGCCGCGCTTTCGGTTTTAACCAATTTCGTGTTGCCGATTGCACCGACCAGAATTCCAATTGCGAGTCCGGCATAAACAAACGGCATCGTCCAATGGAATCCAAGCACGAGATCGCTGATGAGCATGGAACCGATCGCCATTGCCGACGTGAGCTTGACCTGATCGCGCCCCATCCATGCACCCGCGGCCATCGCCACTGCAAAAAATGGTGTCACGTTTGCTGTGTGCGGGATCACTCGAGCAAGAGCGGCAAGCAGGAGTAGCCCCGCCACTGGCCAAAGCACATTTCTGGGATTGCTATCGGAGGTAGTCATTTTGCGCTCTCCAAAACGTTTGAAAACCAAAACCGGAAGACTAGTTCTTACACGACCCGGCGTTCGAATCCAAGTCCTCGCGAAGTCCGACGATAAAGCCACTCTCCCAGCAGAGTGCCCAAACTGAGTCCGACCAGAATAGTGACCAAAAAACGAACAAGGTCCGGTTGGAAATCGAGGTCGAGAAACCTGGTGGAAACAAACCAAGCCAAAATCAGACCCCCGCTCGTACCGATCAATGATCCCAATCCAGAGGCCAACGCGAACTCGGCGCGATACAGCCACCTAACGCGATGCGGCTCTGCGCCAAGAACTCGGAACAACGTCATTTCATGAGCCCGAAGCACTGTTGAGTGCACGACCACCGTCACAAGTACGAAAACGGAGAACATTGACGCAAGCCACGCAGCAAACTCAGCCGGCCCCAGGATGGCTCGCATCAGTGCGACAATCTTTTCCAATGTCTGACTGACGTCGATGATCGATAGGTCTGGAAATCTTCGCACGATCTCGGCTTGAATTTCCGGTCGCTGACTTCGATCTTTTGCACGAATGTTCGCAAGCCACGTCTTCGGAGCATCTTCTAAAACGCCTCCCTGAAACGAAATAAAGAAATTCGGATTAAAGTCCGTCCAGCGCACGCGTCGCAAATTACCGATCTGCCCATCTATAGGAACTCCTTGAACATCGAACGACAATCGGTCGCCGATCTCCAATTCGTTTCGTTCTGCGAAACGAGTTTCAACGCTCAACAGTGGAACGGCACCGGGAGTCTCAACGAACTTCTCAGGCAGTTGATCGCCTTCAAGAATTTTTTCGCTGGAAATGGGCTTTTCACGCCAAGTGATTCTGACGGGAAACTTTCGAAATTGTTCGGATTCAAGCCCTTCACCGTTTTTCGCCTGAAGTCTCGCCAAAATCATTGGCGAGAGAAAATCGAGCTGAATTCCGTATTTGCCGACCGTCGCTTGAAGATTTTCAACTTCAGACTCTGGGATATTGAAGAGAAAAAAGTCTGGAGCAGCATCGAGTCTCCCGCCCGATCCAAGTTCATCGCCGAGCGAAATCATAATTTGACCGACGCCACTTGAAACGAAGGTCGAAAGTCCGATCGCCAAAAATGAAAGCCGAACGGCGAAGCGCGCTCGAGACAGCTGAAGGCCAACGAGTCGTAGAAATGCGGACGTTCCAAGCCTTCGAAACGCAGAAGCCAATTGGCGAAACACCAACACACCCGCGAAATGAATGACCAAGGTAGCGACGCCAAATCCGGTTGCTAGCTGCAGTCCTCTCTTGAGGTCGCGCGTGATCCAGGAAGCCAAAGCCGTCAAAGTTGCAAACCCAATCGCGAGCATAATCGCGGTTGCCCGAAGATCGCCGCGAGTTTCTTGCGGCGGCGCTAAGGCCGAATCGTCAAACAGTTCCCGCGGCTGAGCCTTTTGCAAACGAAGAGCAAAGGGAAGCGTGAATAAAAGTGCAGATACGACGGCCGTGATAAAGAGGCCCGAAAAGTCCCTGATCGACATCGTAATTTGAAAAACGCCTGGAACATTTTTGGACAAGGCCGCAGCAATCAGTGGTTCGGCGACTTCGGCTGCCAATCGCGCGATTGCAAGAGACAAAACGGCGGCAATCACTGTTACCGTCAGCGTTCGAAGGAACTCGAAGCTCAGCATCGACCGTCGACTGCCGCCAAAAACCATCGCGATGGCCGTTTGTCGCATTCGTTCGATAGCCTGAGTTCGAATGATATAAAACGCGGCCGCCCAACCCAATGCGAAGAGGGACACCGATACAACGGCTAGATAGAGCGAAACAAAACCGGTGAAACGCTCAAGCCCCTGAATCGAATCGTCAGGAGTTCGCAAGAATAAGTCGGGATCACCAAGCTTTTCTTTCACGTCTTCAGTGATTGGCGGTCGAGAGGTCTCCAAATATACGCGGTGATAAATTTGACTGCCGAATCCAAGAAGCCCCGTCGAGCTTGCGCGATCAATCGGAATATAAGCGCGCGGTGCAAAGCCAAATGCAGATCTGGAAATGCCGGGAGCTTGTTGGATGATTTTTTCGACACTGAACTCAGAACGACCTAATTTCAGTTTGTCGTTAAGCTTCAAGCCCAGCGCCAACGCCGCATCAGAAGAAAGCCAAACAGCCTCACCTACGGGACCGCCGGTTCCTTTGGTGCCATCAGCAAATTGAAACTCACCTTCGATAGGAAACTTTGGTTCAATCGCGTGAATTTCGAGAAGGTTCCCCCTGGTCTCGCGCCCCACAGCCATAGTTACAAATTCGATTTCGCGCACTTCACGTTTCACGCCGTACTCGGTGCGGATTCGATCGACTTCATCTTCACGAATAGGACGATAGGCCGTGATGGCCAAATCAGCTGTTAAGATCCGGCGGGAATTTGACGACAAAAAACTTTCTACGGACGATCTTAAAACACTCGAAACAACTGGGCCCAAAAAGCTGAGCGTTAGGACTGCAATTGCAATCCAGTTCGATCGAAGAGAGCGCCTCAGATCCGTGCGAAAATAGCGGCCTGCGTGCCCTGACGCTACCTGTTTAGACACGAGGTGCCTGCCCAGGTGCCAAAGCGTCCTCGGGAAGATCCAACACCAACGGACCTTCTTTCAATATTCCGTCTTCAATTCGAAGAGTTCTGTCACAACGTCTGGCAAGAAGTGGGTCATGGGTAACGAGGACCAAGGCCGCACCAGATTCTTTCGCGGACGCGAAAAGAAGATCCATCACATCGCGACCTGTTTTCACATCTAAGCTTCCCGTGGGCTCATCGGCGTAAATCAACTTCACGCCCATCGCCAAAACTCGCGCGATCGCGACACGCTGACATTCACCACGGCTCATGCGATCTGGAAAGTGCGAGCCCCGGCCGCCAAGTCCAACGCGGTCCAATTTTTCTTTTGCGATTGCATCTGCCTTCTGTGGATCCACTCCAGATAGATCAAGTGGGAGACGAACATTTTCAAGCGCAGTGAAGTGGTCCAAGAGTTGAAACTGTTGAAAGACAATACCGATCGTACTTGCACGAAATGCGTTGAGCTCATTGGTCGAAAGTTTCGCGAGATTTTTTCCAAGTAAAAGAATTTCGCCGGAATCAATTTGATCGAGGCCAGAAAGACATCCCAGAAGAGTGGACTTACCCCCACCAGATCGCCCCATGATTGCTAATCGCTCGCCTGGCTTCACTTCGAAATCGATGCCTTTTAAAACTTCCAGCCGAGACCCACCATTTGCCCCATCGCCACCGGCAAGGGGATAAGATTTCTTTACGGAACGACAGACCAACACGGCTTCACTCATATCAAGTCCTTTATTTGTGCCTATCACTTGCTTTGACTCTTTGTCGGAAGCATTGGAACGAGACCAAGTTTTTTCGTCAGAGTCGCTTCCAATACTGCGGTCACACGATCAGCAATAATTTCGTGACCTTTGGGATTAGGGTGACGCATGTCAGACTGGTTGTATTCCTTCTGCAGAGCAACATCTTCCAGCAGAAACGGAATCAACGTTGCGCCCGTTGATTTAGAAAGTCGCGGAAAAATCGCCTCATACTGCTTGAGATAGTTGTCTCCGAGGTTGGTAAACATCTTCAATCCACCTAAGACGATTTCAATATTGTTGGCTTTCGCCAAATCGATCGCCTTTCGCAAATTACTTTCAATAACCTCCGGCGGCGACCCCTTCATTCCATCGTTCGCGCCTAGCGCCAGCACCAAAATTTGCGGCTTCGCTTTCAGGTACCATCGCAATCGCCGATCCGCTTCTGCCGTCACCGAGCCGCTGATCCCGCCGTTGATAATCTTCACGCGGTAGCCACGTTTACGAAGTCGATCGCCAACTAATTCTGGATAGGCTTCTTCAGAACGAACACCGTAGCCTTGAGTCAAGGAGTCCCCTATGAAGACAATGACCGTCTCGGTTCGGGAATCTGTTTTTGAATCGACTGACGCAGGACCGCCAGCAGCCGTCAAATTGCCGGGGCCCGACGCAACGGCTGCGGTCGAAATAAATAGAGCTAAAACGGAAGCTGTGAAACTTCGCCCGACCAATAGCTGACAAGATGGATTCAGTTTGAGCTGAGCAAAAAGACGACTCATGAGGATTCCTTTTTTTAAATCTTTCAGCAATCTTTCAGCTTTTTTAGAGTGCAACTCTTGATCTGTTTTTTTAGAATAGAAGTAAATCTCGGTCACGACGAGGAAACATGAATCAAGACAGTCAAATATCAGGTCCTGTTCAAATAAACTCAAATTCCCGCGCTTCTCATCCCAAGCGATTTCTTGAGATGAGTTTCAAAGAATTGCTTGGCGAAATCAACTGGGTCAGTGCGGTGTTTTTAGTTCTGACTCCAATGCTCGCAGTCATTCTTCTGCCTATGTACATGTACAACCATGGCTGGAGCTGGGAGCTTACTGCATTTTTAGTTGTCCTC
>JAXMMN010000617.1:0-10493 GCA_034366485.1 Bdellovibrionales bacterium | reverse complement strand
AGCGAGGTTTGGAAAACGGAAATGGAAGATCGATCGCCATTTCTCGACGACGTTTCGCTCGTTTTTCTGCCTGCTTTGCCAGTTCAACCAACTCTACAAGGCGACGTTCGAGCCAACTTTCATAGGTTGAAACATCGAGTGCTACCGGTAGATCCAGTGCTTCCCGGTTTCGTGTCGAGACAAGATGAAAACTGAGTTCTGGAGCGATCGCATGTTGAAGCCAGTAGAAATATCCATAGGTCAGCAACTGCAGCTCATAGGGGTGTTCAAGTGAAGAATCTCTTAGGCGCTTTTGCAGTTCGTAGATATTAAAAGCAGATTTTATTTCTTCAATTCGCGGCGAAGCGCCTGCTGCATTTCCACTTTCGAATAGTCCATCAACCCGCCCACTGACTTCAAACTTAAAGCCACCAGCCTCAAACGCGTGTGTCAGCTGAACTTCCGATTGATAGTTACTGTGAGCTCGGGAGCGCGCTGCCTGAACCTCCTGGTGGATTTCGAGTCCTATTTCGGACGATTTCCCAAAGCCCGAGAGAACATCGATGCTACCTTTCAGCGGCGACGGGGTCGCGAATTCGGTCACAGCCAATCGAACAGTCTTCATAAAAACGACAACTGTTCGACAGGTTTTTCTTCGAGTGCCGTATCTGGAAATGCTTGAATACCTAGACTTCTCAAATGACGAACCAGAGCGCCTTGCCCACGATGTTGCACGTAGACACGTTTCGCACCTGTCGCTTTCACAGTTGCGACCAAGTCGTTCCAATCCGCATGATCTGACATGACGAAGCCAGTATCGTACCCACCTACTCCACCTCTGCGGTGGGAACCTGCCATCCACCCAGAGGCAAACGCCGTCTCAAATCGCCGACCCAGCAATTTCACTTGCTCTGATTTCAAAAAAGATTGCGGCACCAGAAAAAGTTCACCGCTTAAATCGACATCACGTTCGATTTCACTCAAGCACAAAGTGGGAGCAAGCTTAATTCCCCGCGCACGATAGCAATCGTTCAATGTCGTTGCGGCGGGATGACAGTAGACAGGCTTTTTCATGAATGGTTCAAGGACACCAAGCACTCGCTGTGCTTTCCCAAGTGAATAAGCGAAAAGAACACTGCTGACGCCGTTCGCCCGGTTTTTTTCCGACCATTCATAAATCGCTCGGCCGAGATCCACTCCTTTGGGCCATTGAAAGGCTGGCGTACCAAACGTCGCTTCCGTGACGAAGACATCGCATTTCACTTCTTCAAATGGTTCACACGTTGGATCTGGCTCACGCTTGTAATCTCCAGAAGCGACCCAAACTTCGCCGTAAGGTTCTCGAGTCCCAGCGGTCAACTTACGCATACGAACTTGCGCGGAGCCAAGAATGTGCCCGGCCGGATGAAAAGAGATTTCCACATTCCCCAAAATAAACTTTTCGCCAAAGTCGAAGCCCGTGACTTTTGCATTCTTCCCGATGCGGACTTTGAGAAGATCAACGCCCGAATGCGGCGTGTAGTAGTTCTGACTTCCCCGCCGTGCATGATCTGAATGGGCATGTGTGATCACCGCATGCTCCACCGCAGCTATTGGATCGATGCTGAATCCACCTGAAACGTTTGTGAGTGCTTTTCGAAAAAGTGTCAGCATAGTCCAATAAAATTAGACGAGTTTCTTTCGAAAATCCACAAAGTTAATTCTACGAAAACACACACCCATTTCACACTATTTTCACATTGATTTGCGACTCTGACTTCGGAGGAAGCAATGAACACACTTCGACATCTCGCAATTATAATGGATGGCAACGGTCGCTGGGCTACAGGTCGCAATCGTCCGAGATCTTTTGGCCATGTCACTGGCGCAAATGTCGCGTCCGACATCATTCGCTATTCGTCGCAAATCGGAATTCCGACGTTGAGCCTGTTTGCATTTTCAAAAGAAAACTGGCGCCGTCCCGCATCAGAAGTAAACATGTTAATGCGTCTTTTGGCGAAATCACTAACCGACCAATTGCCACTTTTCCGTATTCATAAAATTCGACTCAACGTTATCGGTGATCGCGATCAAATACCCCGGATTGTGAGCGAAGAAATCAACAGGGTCGAATTGGCAACTTTGGATCATTGCGGAATGAAACTCGTAGTTGCGGTAAACTATTCCGGGCAATTCGATATCATCCAGGCCGTACGAAGGCTTTCGCAAGAAAAAGAAAGTCTGGCAGATATCACCTTTCAAGACATACAAAGTGCGCTTTTAACAGGCGCTTCAGAGAACCCTGACTTGATAATTAGGACCGGTGGCGACACACGACTTTCTAACTTCTATCTTTGGCAGGCTGCTAATTCTGAAATTCATTTTGAGGAAAAGCTTTGGCCCGACTTCACCCGCAGCGATCTTGACCGTCACCTATGTCAATTTGCAATCACCGAGCGAAGGTTTGGCAGAACCGGGGCGCAGTTAAAAGACGTAAAGTAACGAAGCCGTCTCAAAACCATACTTACATTTGTGATCTTTCAAATGAAAGTTTCCCAAACTGTCAAAGTCGCAGGCGATTCAAGTCGTGACCTCAAGAATATGACGTTCTCGTCACAATCTGTCGAAATTGTCGAAGGTTTGGTGGCTCCGTTTCTTCCGGCAACACTCTATTATCTTTGAAGCACACGGAGGTCCCTATGAGAGCGCGAAGTTTCCGAGCGATTATATTAGGTTCAATACTCACCTCGATCGCAGCAGCTTGCACACCTCAGGTTGTGGGCCAGAGCGAAATCGCACCGGAAATTTTTCCTGCGACCGAGCCTGATCCAACGACAGGCGAAATGCTATCGACATTTGATGTAAACAAATATCCTGTCACCAAAACTGTTTGCGATCCGTTTGGCGACACGCCTGATCCAAGATCCAATCAAGGCCTAAAAGCCGAACTTTGGTGGCTCAACAAAGGCACCGCCGCGCAAACGTCAGTCAGCAAAGTTATCGAGAAAGGTCAGAAATCTGACCGCACCCTTTTCTTTTCCCAACTAAACGTGCCGACCAGGATTTTCGATCTCGGCTTCGCGAGCGAAACCGGGGACCCTGTAAAGTCAGATGACGGAAGCACGTTGATCGAAAACTTTGCGCTCAGATTTAAATCCATTTTGAAGTTAGCTCCAAACCAAAAGCCCGGCCTGTACGAATTTGCTATTTTGTCCGATGACGGAGCTGTGATGAGCCTTCGCGACAGAGACGGTGTTTACCGTGTGAACGTGAATAACGATGGAAATCACTCCACTCGGCTTGGATGCTCTTCGTCAGCTGTCCAAATGGATGCTGAAACTGAAATTCCAATGAACCTGGAATACTATCAAGGACCTCGCTATCACATTTCCCTGATTGTACTCATGCGAGAAATCAATTCAGAATCTGAAGCCGGCAAAGATCAAGCCTGCGGTGTTGCTGGAAACAAAACTTGGTTCAATCCGGATAAGTCCTCAATGGAACAGAAGGCCTACAAAGATCTCCTCGCTCGAGGCTGGAAGCCACTTTCCAATCAGAACTATTCTCTTGCGAACGAAGTGATGTTCAACCCGTGTAAGGATGGCGTTGCTCCGCTCATCACAAACCTTCAAATTCTCGAACGCTTTAACGATGGATTTATCGTTACCTGGAACACGGACATTCCGTCCACGAGCTCGGTGGTCGTGACTGACTCTAACAATCAAACTTCGGTGGTTAAGTCCGACAACGTCCTTCGAACGTCCCATTCCATTAGAACAACAGGCCAACTGCCAAATGCGAATTACAAGCTGCAAGCAGTTTCAATTTCAGCCACCTACGGTCGAACGGTCTCTGCGCCAATTAACGCGGTTACCGACTACTAAATTGTTTTAACCTTTCTGGGCCATGGTCGTGTCATAAAGGCGTGCAATTACCACCACGTCATTAAGACCAAACCCGGATGTTACTCATGAAAGCATTGTTGTTTTTTGCGTTTGCGGCACTTGCAGGTTGCGGCGATCGCAGTTCGTCGGTCGAATTCATAGGGAACGACGAGTCCACAAGCCTTACTCAACCGCCTTGGCCCTTACTGACGACTCTGCCCGCAAGTCTTGAGCAGTGCCCAGAGGGTGGCGTGGTGTATCGGGTCATATCAGATTCAGATCGCAATAGTAGACATGATGAAGGAGAAGTCATAGCCAGCGAACAAGTCGTTTGCTATGGACGAAACGGCACAGATGGATTCGATACTTCCTTTTCAATGCAAAGAGTAGAGACTACTCCTGAGGCTTGCGAGGCGCGCGCTGGAGTGCAACTGAGCGCGGGACTTGATTTAAACCGCAATCGAATACTAGAGGCTTCGGAAATCGAACAAACTCAAATTGTATGTGACGGTGTTCGAGGCCAGAACGGCGAACTTGGCCCGACGGGCCCTGCAGGCTCTCGCGGTCACAGCATGGTGTTTCAGACGGTAGATGCAAGCCTCCAACAATGTGGTACCCAAGGCGGCAAAGTGATCCTGATGGCACTCGATGTGGACGACCTAGGGGTTTATCAGCCACATCTTCCGCAAGCGTCCGCAGCCACTTTGTGCAACGGTCACACACCTACATTGACAAGCTTCACACCCATTGAAGCCATTCAACCTTGTGGCGCAGGCCCAGGTTTCCGCGAGGTTCTCTTGAGACTTTCCAACGGTCAGGTTTTGGCGTCGCTTTCGAACAACGTCCACGGCGACATGACACGCCTTGCGTTTTTACCCGATGGATCATACCTGACAACCGATTCCATGAGTTGCCGGTTCTCTTTAAGCACAAGTGGCGAAATCCGCTCTGTTAGCTGGTCCAATCAGGTGCAAATGCAGTGGCCGGTTACGTACTGATAGCTGAATAAAGGCTATTTTGCTTTTACTTCAAACTCAACTGGGACGTCTTTCCCCATGGTTCCACCATTGGGGTCGGTGTTTTTGAAAGTAAAGACCCACGTTTTCCATTCAACGATCGACGCCGTTCGAAGTGGAGAGTCTAAATGAATGGTTTTAGAATCTACCTTGTCCGACACCTCAATTATGCAACTTGCTTGGGTAGAAAATTTTCCGTTTCCGCTTGTTCGGTGGGCGCTAACGTAGCCCGCGTGATGAATAGCTAACTTATCGGGATCGCCAATTGACTGGCCAGAGGCTAAAAAATTAGTACGACCCACTCCAAACTTTATTTCAGGTAGTTTCACAGACTCCAAACGAAATTTAATTTTATATCCTGCACTTTCATGTTCGATGGAAACGAAAGTGACATGATGCGTGTTCCATTGCACGGACGGATGAGGCGTATCAGCTGTAACCTTCAGCTCAGTTCGCAATCTTCCCCTTTCTCCGCGAAGAGTCAGAGGGATCGAGAACGTCGCCGGAAGTTTAAGTCCTGTGACTTTGCCGCCGGGTGCGCGAACATATTCAATGCTATTGACTTCCCCTAAAGCGATTTCAAGTCCATTTTCAAACTCTTCTGATTGGCCTCGAGAAATGTACAGTTCGTTTCGCATTTGTTTCGACTCCGCAGAAAAACAAGACAACTGAATGACCGCAAATATCAGGTAGGTTGCGCACTTTGTTTTTTTCATATTATAGGTTTAGTGTAATCAGATTCTAATGTCCGCAGCTAGTGCATAATCACGTATCGGCCATTGGCAACCTCCATACGCGGAGGCCTTCTGTGCTCTTCAAAGTACCGGTAGCCTTCGCGCAGTTCGCGCCAAAACCCGAAAGCATCAAAGCGTAAATACCGGTACAACGTGAAGCGGTCTAGCCTAAACGGGAAAATGTGCAGAGGGACTTCTGTTTGACCGGCCCCTATAGCTGCTTCCACAAGGGCGTAGATCTCTTCAATTCCACTATCGGTCATGGCGAGACATCCAATGGACACGCAGTCTCCGTGAATCATTAAGTAGCTCCCTGTCCGGCCGTGATGCCGATCGTAGCTATTTGGAAATCCGATATTCAATGAGAGATGGTAGGAGCTATAGGGATTGAAGCTTCCAGACCGAAGGCTATAAAACCCTTCAGGCGTTTTGCGATCTCCCGTTTTTCGTTTTGGCCCTAGACCACCGGAAAAACGACAGATCGGGAAAGTTTTGAATCGTTCGTATTTGTCGTTTTCTCTTTTCATCCATACTTCTAAAATCGATTCATCCTTAAACACTCGAATGAACACAGCATCACCCCATCGCCACCCGCGTTCATTCAACTGTTTTTCTATCCTTTCTCGAACTCTCGACACAGCCTCCCTCGACCGGTCAGACGTGGGAATTACGCCTGCGTGAGAAAAACAAGTACTCTCCAACAACACACTCATAAACAGTACCGTCGTCACCAATCGCCTCATGGGTTCCTCCGAATCATGAATTCAGAGTGCGACCTGCCAAGGCGCAAACACAGGCCGACATTGGTAAAATGTGATTTGAGTGTTTTTACAATTTCGTTACAATAGAGCTGTCACTGGACTGATATGATTAGGAACTGATGTCGAACTCCACGCAAAACAGCATTATTGTGATTGAAGACGAACCTGCAATCCGAGACGGCCTTCAAAATCTATTTTTGTTTCACGGATACCGCGTTTCTGCGTATTCCGATGGGCCGTCTGGCCTAAGAGCTGCGCTGGAAGAACCGGCCCAACTTGTGATCCTTGATGTGATGCTACCGGGAAAAGATGGCTTTCAGGTGTGTCAGGAAATTCGTGCAGCTAAACCGAATCTTCCGATCATCATGCTCACGGCAAAGACCTCGGAAGACGACATCATCAATGGACTCAAACTTGGCGCCGATGATTACATTCCGAAGCCGTTCTCCCTTCGAATTCTTTTGACCAGAGTCGAGAATTTGATTCGCAGAGAAACGCGAGGACTAGAGATCGAATTACTTAAAATCGGTCATTGGCAGGTTTCTGGACGAAATCTTGAAGCAACTCACACTAAAAATAGAACGAAACTAGAACTTACCTCCCGTGAAATTGAAATTCTTCAGTTTCTCGCAAGTCGCAACTGCGACAGCAAAACGAGAGAAGAACTTTTGTCCAGCGTCCGGGGCTACCGAGATGCTTCAGACATTGAAACCCGCACCGTTGATATTCACATAGCGAAACTTCGTAAGAAACTCGAAGATGATCCGAAAAATCCAAAACTTATCACAACCGTTCGCGGCCGTGGGTACCGATTGGTCACAAATGACGAAAAGTGAACGCACGAGGCTGCGAGTCGGTACAGCGATCGCCACCTTTTCGACGGTGCTTGTCGGAATCCTTATAGTGGCGATTTTGCATTCTCAATTCCATAAAAGCTTAATGGAATCTCGCGCATCATTGGCGAAAAAATCTGTAGCGACAGCGCTTGAGGAGTTTCAAGAAATCCTTGAACAAGAATCAAAACGACCTTTTACAGAATACGGACATTCAAACTTTAGTGGAGTATCCGCTAAAAGCTTTCTCAATTTTTCCAATATCTCGTCAGTCGACCCGAGCGTGCGAATTCCAGGTTTGGTCGGCTTCTTTCAGATCGCTGAAAAAAAGAAGCTCGAACTGCCCTTCTTCCCCGAAGGTCTATCGACAGATAAGCAAGATCGGGATAAGCGCCAAGCCTTGGCTCGCAAAATATTTGGTTCCGTCTACAAAACCCGTCCGATTAATTCCAATTCAAACACACAGGATCGATTTCGACAGATTTTCAATGGAATTTGGCTTCCGACGTTTGATGCCACTGACGTCATCACACCAAAGTTCGTGCCGACAAAAAAACTTTCACCAAAAATGTTGAAAGCTGTTAGTCCGATCGAAAAAATCGAAGACCTGAATCCGCAGAGCAAGAGTCTCTCATCCAACTCGCAAGCACTCCCAATACAATCCTTCGTTTTAGAAAGCGGCTACCTCGTTTTTTTTCGCAACGTTCTTCACAGAAACAGACTGCTCACACAAGGCTTCATAGTAGAACAAAAACCCTTCTTTTCTTCGCTCTTCAGAGACCTACTCGATGATCCAAAACGAAAGAACGAAAACGCAGCCCGACTAACTGTCCTCATTGAAGATCAAGCACTTGGTTTTTTCCCATCACCAGCATCAGACGACATACCTCTCTTTCAAACCAATGAGCTCTTGCCTTTCGAAGGCCTGTCGCTTCTTGTATCGTCACCGAAACCACGCCTTCCGATCATTCAAATCGCCGCGCTCGCATCCGTTGTCCTGATTGTTTTAATTATCATCGGTGCGATTTTACTCTTGTATCGAACGGCAATACATCAGCTAGAGCTTTCAGAACGACAAGCAGCCTTTGTATCGTCGGTCAGTCACGAACTCCGCACGCCGATCACAGCGATCCGCATGCATGGCGAACTGCTTAAAGCGGGCTGGGCAGACACACAGGCAAGCAAAGAAAGTTCGTATGACTATATCCTCAAAGAATCAGAACGGCTTTCGCGACTGATTGAAAATGTCTTGCGCTACGCTCGGATCGGCCGCGACAGTGATCCACTTTCGTCGGAAAGAATCTCGTACAACGACCTCAAATTACTTCTAACAGAAAAGATCTCACCTATCGTCGCCCAAAGCGGATTGGTTCTTGAAGTTAACGACTATATACGACCGGATACCCACATAGAGATTGAGGTCGATCGAGATGCGTTGACTCAAATTTTGATTAATATAGTCGACAATAGCATAAAGTTTTCTCGACTCAGTGATCAGAAGAAAATCGTGATTTCAATTCAGTCGGTCGAGAAATTTGTTGTTATTGGATTGCGCGATTTTGGTCCCGGGATCTCTGCGGAAAATGGAAGTAAGGTTTTTGATCTTTTCTATCGAGCCGAAGACGAACTGACTCGAACGACGCCGGGAACAGGTCTTGGCCTGGCCCTTGTAAGGTCCCTTTCCGATCGGATGGGGATTTCTGTTCAGTTCGAAAATCGAGAGCCGGGCTGTGAGTTTATTCTTAAAATTGAAAACTACTTGGCGGACTGATCCTTCGTCCAAAAGCTCGGCTTAAAAGGGTAAGTGAAATGCGCAATGTAGTTGGCAGGAAGCTGTCTTCCGACGATGCCATACTCTTTTGGCCATTCTTCGTCTGCCTTTACCTCAGTTCCAAAAAGACGATCGATAAATGAAAAGTGCGCGGCGTAGTTCCTGTCGATCGCCGCGGCATCAGAAGAGTGATGCCAGTGATGAAACTGAGGCGTAACTATTATGTTCTTCAGGAAACCAAACTGGATTCTTACATTTGCATGATTGAAGACGGCTTGAATTCCGACGATAATCACATACGCATCAATCACGGTTTTTTCAAATCCTAAAACGAAAATTGGAACCAGCACAATCGCTCTTGTCATGACAAGCTCAAAGAAGTGTTGGCGCGATCCCGCCAGCCAGTCCATCTTTTCAGGACAGTGATGAACTGCGTGAAGGCGCCACAACCAAGGAACTTCATGCAAGGACCTATGCGCGACGTACTGAAAAAGGTCAGCGACCAAAACACAAAGAAAAAGCTCTATACCAAATGGCAAGCTAGTCACGAATCGCTGCACGACTGGCCACTGCGCCCAAGAAAAAAAGGTCGGCGCAAATGCGTTTGCCACAAGAAGTGATGCACCGATCAAGAGATGATTGATCGCAAAATGAATTCCATCCAAGGACCATTGCGGACGAAGGATCGGCTGATCCTTTTTGTAGGGAAATGCCTTTTCAATCATAATAAACAGAAAGGCCGAACCAACGAGATCGAGAATCAACCAATCAAGACCAATGTAAGGAGTGTTATCCGGAAAATCACCAACCGGAACAAATGGTCCGCCCAAGAGCAAACAAAGAAACGTTAGGCCTAACCCCGCCAATCCATATCGTCTAAACTGTCCGCGAAAAATGGTGAAGCAACCGAAAAACACAGTGGCCATAATGGAAATCGACATGACCAGCCGCAAAACTTCAACATCATACGCTTTGCGAACTTCTGGCGTCGATAGGTACTCCGGAAAATGGAATGCAATCACACCCAACAAATTGAGAGATCCAAGAAAAACCGCAAGAAAACCAGAAATCTGCCCCTGTCCAACCTCAAAGCTGCCAGAAACTTTGCTCTCAATACCCATCCTGTACCCCTCAGGTACAATTCTCACTTACGCCCAGGAACGACGTCAAACAATCGACGATTCTATTTGAAAAGCTCTAAGATATGGGGGCAAATGAGCGGATGGCGCACGCAAAAAAAGAACATCTCCAAGGGCTCCAAGGTCTCCTGCACGAAATCCGCAGCATCCCTGAATTAAAGGAAAAGTCGCACGGCTGCTTTTATCACAAATCGAAAAGTGTTCTTCATTTTCATATTGAGGCTCGCACTAACGGTCATCGCCTCTTCGCCCACGTTTTTGACGGAAAAGTTTGGCAAGAGGTAGATCTCATCGCACCAATGTCGGAGAAAAGACAAAAGCAGGTCGCGAAGCAGATTTACCAGAAATTGCCCATCATTTAATATTGCCGCTGGGTTTATCGGCCTGTCTTCGGACT
>JAXMMN010000616.1:0-5115 GCA_034366485.1 Bdellovibrionales bacterium | reverse complement strand
GCACCGGAGAAGTCCGCTATAAATCAGGGTTTGATATAAAATATGAAGCCGAAAAGCTTGCGATCAAAGATCTCTCCGCCCTCGGCGGACTCAAGCTTGAAGGAGCATTGAAGCTAAAGGGCTCTACCGCGGGCGACTCGAAAGCTGCGTCGTTAACCATGGATTTAGAAGGACAAGATTTGTGGCTCGAAAACTTCTGGCTTGGCCAACCCAAAGGTGTCGCGATGTACAAATCCGGGCAACTCACGTTCACTGGTCTCCAGGGTTTCTACACGACTTCGCGCTACAATGGCGATGTGAAAATCGATCTTCTCAATTCGACGATCGACACAAATCTTCGTCTTCCATTTTTTGACTCTCGTGATCTCTACAAAGTGTTTTCTAGAAAGTTCACGTCTCCAATAGCAGTCACGGGAACGGGACAAGGTTCTATCAAAGCCTCAGGTCCGTTCGACATTTCGAAAATGACATACGACCTCAAGACGTCCTTATTCAAGG
Organism: Bdellovibrionales bacterium; assembly: GCA_034366485.1. Lineage (GTDB taxonomy): Bacteria > Bdellovibrionota > Bdellovibrionia > Bdellovibrionales > JAMPXM01. The sequence continues at coordinate 4,617 of JAXMMN010000616.1, read as the reverse complement.
GGACCGTTGCCGGAGAAAACTTCGATCAGGTCCACTTCGACGTTAAGTCTGTGAAGGGTCAGGTGAAGTCCGAGCGCGTTTCGATGAATCGTGGAGAAGCCGTCATTCAGCTGACTGGTGAAGGCTACCCCGATGGCACAATCAACACCGTGGTTCGCGGTCGCGGCTTTCGCTTAGAAGAAACAAATCTGATTTCTGAATCTGGGTTTGGTTTAGCAGGCCTCGTGACCTTTGATATGTCACTCAAGGGCCCCGTCCTTGCGCCAGACGCAGACCTCACCGGTAGCTTAACAAGACCTTCCATCGCAGAAACCTCTGTTCCAGATAGCTCTTTTAAACTTCGCTTCACTTCAAAAACGATTGAAGGAGAAGGGAAATTCTTAGGCGATCTTGTTGACGGCGACTTTGTATGGCCCTTGGCCGAAGACGCGCCGATGTCGATAAAACTTCAAACGAGAGAATGGAACTTCGCGCCAATTTTTTCTGCGATTGCAGGGCCTAGCGGGCGAAAAGACTTTGAGGGCCGCCTGACAGCGAACGTCGACTTAAAATCTAGTCGTGGTGGTTTCTGGACGTCCACCGGTGCCATAAAGGTGGACAAACTATCCCTTCGCCGCGGACCAATTGAACTCGCAAATCCTCGGCAACTTGTCGCCAATATGAAAAATGGGTTGTTTTCGATTCGCGATTTTGAACTCGCTGGCGAAGGCACGTTTATAAAAATCAACGATCAACCGACGGCGGATCAATCGGGTCGGAACTTAGACTTACAAATTAACTCGAAAATCGACATGAATCTACTTTCGATCTTCACCCCCTTCTTCGAAGAGCTTAGGGGTCTATTGTCGATGGCCGTGTCATTGAAAATGGGCCCCAGCGGAACCGACATTATTGGCTCTGCGTACATCGACCGTGCTTTTATCAAGTTCCCGGATTTTGCCCATGCGTTTGAAAACTTACAAAGTGATTTGGTTTTCAATCACAAAAAGATCGTCATCAACTCGATCAAATCGGACTTTGCCGGCGGAAAAATCCAGGCACTTGGCGGGCTCGAGTTTCAAGGAAAAAAACAAGTCCCCGTCAACGTCACCGGATCATTTGATCGGATTACGTTAAATCTTCCGGATAAAGTTCGTTCCACTGGTTCAGGAAACTTCACGTTCACTGGCGGCTGGTTTCCGTTCCTTTTAAAAGGAAACTATATTATCCGCGACGGGCTCTTCGCAAAAGAGTTGGACGAAGGTGGTGCCGGCGATGGAAGTGGCGAAGACCTAAGGCGCGATCAGTTTTTACCTAAATTTTTGGTAGAAGAATCGTTCCAACCACTATTGCTAGATATCAAAGTCGACTTTACAAAGGGCGTCCAAGCCAAAAACGAAATGCTTGAAGGCTCGGCCACGGGCACCATGCAGGTCGAAGGAAACCCTTCAAAGCCGCGTCTGACGGGACAGGTGCGAGCCAATGCAGACACCAAAATAAAGTTCCGTGAAAACATTTTCGACGTCTCTACGGCCATTCTCACGTTTGACGATCCACTGGAAATAAATCCGCGAATCAATTTGAACGCTCGCACCCGAGTCGACGGGTACGACGTAAACCTATTGGTTCAGGGAACCGGCAAAAAACCAGAAATCTCAGTCTCAAGTATCCCCCCGATGCCCGAAAGGGACATTCTTTCGCTGTTGGCCCTTGGAACGACAGATCGAAGTTTAACGACAACTGTCGGCGGAGGCCAACAAGGCACCGGCGCCGGTCAGCAGCTCATCAGCGGTGTGGCGAATCAGGCTCTCAAAGGCGTGACTAAAAATCTGGGCGTCGACGTTCAACTCTCCCCCGGGTTTGATGACACAAACGAAGCCTACCAAAAAGTTGTCATAAAAAAGCAATTCAATCGAAAACTTGATTTTTCGGGCAGTCAGTCGTTAGGAAAAAAGTCTGAAACCGAAGCTAAACTGCGATATCGATTTACAGAGCGGATTTCAGGCGTTGTCAGCGGCCAGGTTGTCGATCGTGGCGAGACCTCTGACTCAAGTGGCCAACAGTTCCGAAATTCTGACAAGGTCGGCCTCGACTTCGAGTACAAATTTGAGTTCAAATAGCGGTTATGTTCGGCCCTTTTCGGTTCACCAAATTTATTGTAGTCGCCGCTCTTTCGATGGCTGCTTTATTGACGACCGTGCCTTCTCAAGCGGCCACGATCATGAAGTTCACTGGCGTATCAGTAGCGCAGGGTCGAGTTTTGCAATCGAAATTCCCCTTTGTTTTCGAACGCCCGATCTCGCTAGCAGAGGCAGATGAAATCGTTCGATTTTTAATGAAAACGGGCCTCTATTCCAACATCGAGGTCGTGTCGCGATTGGTGGGAGGCGAAACCGAGCTCCTGTTGGTTGCAACGGCTTTGAGAAAAATCAAAAGCATTGCGATCACCGGCAATCGCGCCATTTCCAATTCGGACGTTCTTCAAGTTCTTCAGCTTGAAGAGGGCAAAGTTTTTGAAAGAAAAGAACTGATCGAGTCCATCAAAAATCTTCAGACCGAGTATCGAAAACGTGGTTACCGGGGAATGAATGCCGAAGTGGAATTCGAAACCCCCAATGACAATGAAGTTGAACTGAAAGTTAAAGTCGAGGAAGGAATTCCCACAATTGTCGAACGTGTTCAAATTGACAGCCCGAACCCTGAAGTGGTGCGACGGATCGAAAGAATCACACGCCCCCTCCAAGGCCGAGCGCTCAGCGAAGACGACCTGCAAAGACTGACAAAAGAAATTACCGAGGACCTACGCAACAATAGGTTCTTGACTGCAAGAATCTTAGATCCGCAAGCAGTCTTTGACGAGCAACAGTCGCGTGTGCGCATCGCCATCACGATCGAAAACCCTTGGAAGTACTTGTTTAAGTTTGACGGCAATACCGCCATGGATGACTCAAGCCTGATTCGACAAATGAACCTAGAACAGCTTGTCGGAACCGTCACGACCCCCGCTCCCGAGCTTGCAGAACGACTTCGTCGCACTTACCAAACAAGCGGCTTTGCTCACATCGAAGTGTCTGCGACAGAGAAAACAATCGACGAGACATTCATTAAGGAAATTTCTTTTAAAATCGACGAGGGACCGCGAGTTCGCGTGAAGCGGATTGAAATCACTGGCAATATTTCTCGCCAGGGCAACTACTACGCTCAGTTCATCGATAGCACCAATCGCGATCTCATCGGCGAGGGCTACTACAATCGAAAAGATATCGAAGACGGAATTAAAAGTCTCGAAGAGGAACTCCAAAACCAAGGCTACTTGCGAGCAAAAGTAAAATCATGGCGCTCGGAGTTTTCTAACCCACAAGCGTCCAACAGTTCTAAACCAAGTGCCGGTCAGAATCCCGCAGCAATTAAGGCCTCAGGAAAACGCGGCAGCCAGGCAACGTTGATTTTGAACATCGACGAGGGACCCCTCACCGTCATACGACAAATTCGCTTCGAAGGAGTCGAAGCGTTTTCAAAGATTCAACTTCAAGGCATCTTGCCGATCAAAACAAGTGAGTCGTTGAGAATCAAAGATCTCAATGGCGCGATTGAGGCGCTAAAAGCCTACTACTATTCGCAAGGCTTTGTTGAAATGAGAATTCTCAACGAAAAAGAAGGACTCGTTACATACAACGAATCCAGTACGCAAGCGACCGTCGAGTTTCAAGTTTACGAGGGCCCCAAGGTCACTGTGAGCTCCATTGTTCTCGACGGTAATGTCATGACCAAAGACTACGTTATCTTGCGAGAGCTTTCGATCAAGCCGGGCGACATCTATACGCCGGAACTTCGCGAGGACTCTGTTTTCCACCTGCAACGACTTGGGCTTTTCTCGCGAGTGAATATCCGAACGCTTGAAGAAGGCACTTCGATTGCGGAACGAACGGTGATTGTTGAAGTGGAAGAAAGTGCTCCAGGTACTTTCGAATCAGGCGTCGGTGTTGCCTACGATCGCGACTGGTTGTTTCGAGGCTACGCGGGCGTTGCTTACAGAAACCTTCAAGGAACAGGCCGCGCCGCGAGTATCCGTGCGGACCCCAGTTATTCGACAGATCCAAAGATTAGCTACCTCGAATACAAAATCACTCTTAGTTATCTTGAACCCTACATCCTTCGAGATCGAAACAAAGGTCGACTGAATCTCGTGCGTGACGTTCGATTCAAAGAGATTGATTCCGACAACAAAGCGATCATTTTGGCGAAGAACGAAATCGGCCTGAACATCGAACGCGATCTCACCAAAACATTGAAGCTGACCTACACAGCCTACAACCTCTCAAGCCAAAGTGAATTTGATCGCAGCAATCCAGATTTGATCAAACGAACACAGAACATCGCCAAAACTGGGCCACAAATCGAATATGACACTCGTGACAATGTGTTTTATCCGACCAGGGGCCTTTACGCACAAATCGGCTTCGAGTACGCCGACCCGTTTTTAGGAAGCTCAGAAGATGAAGCGCAATCGATCAAGTTTTCGAAAGTCAGCGCTTCGATTTCAGTTCCCTACCGAATTTTTGGAAGTCCAAATTTTATTTTCGCGTCTAGCGTTCGCTCCGGTTATCTCGCAAATCTTTCGACTCTTCCGCAAGGGGG
>JAXMMN010000615.1:0-2488 GCA_034366485.1 Bdellovibrionales bacterium | reverse complement strand
ACAGGCACAAAGTCCGACGATGCGTTTGAGGAGTCGTTCAAGTTTGTTCTGCCTGGCTATAACGTTCGTCCGCTCGAACTTGAAGGCGCGATCGGTATCGAGCAATTAAAAAAGCTTCCATCCTTTATTCGCGAGCGCCGTGCGAATGCAGCCGTGTTCCTCGAGCTTTTTGCGAATCACCCTTGGCTGATGGTGCAAAAAGAAATCGGGCAAAGTTCTTGGTTTGGCTTCTCGTTTGTCTTGAAGCCTGGCGCGCCAGTCACGCGTCCCCAACTTGTTAAGCATCTTCAAAGTGCCGGCGCCGAATGCCGTCCGATCGTGACAGGGAACTTTGCTAAAAATCCGGTCGTTAAGTGGTTTGACTACGAAATTCAAGGCGAGCTTCCAAACGCCAACTGGATCGATCAGCAAGGACTCTTCGTCGGCAATCATCAGGTACCGATCACTGAAGCCCTTAAAAAGTTGAGAAAAACCATCGATGCGGTGTGATGATGGTGTATGAAATGGTTCCGCTGAAAGAACAGGACCTTGAAAGGCTGAAGGCCTTTACCGATCGTGCGATCGGCGCCGGGTACTATTCGGAAGCGGAGCTAAAGGACATCTTCCAGCGTTCAAGTGTGAACGGAGAGATGTGTTCTTTTTTGTTGGTCGGGGGCGACGATATTTATGGTGTTCGCTTCACCTATCCGCCAGGCAAGTGGAGCCATGGAAAAGGTGAAGGCTTAACACCCGATCAATGGCCCCACGCAAAAGCGGACACGGCGTACTTTCAGTCCTTGTTTTTATCAGACACCCTTCAGGGGCAAGGCTTTGGATCAAAGCTTTCGGAAGCATCAATCGAGGTTTTAAAAAAGGTGGGCGCAAAAGGCGTCGTTTGCCATTCGTGGAAAGAAAGCCCTGGGGGTTCTTCTACGAAGTACTTAGAAAAGATGGGTTTTCAAAAGATCAAAGAACATCCGCTTTACTGGCAACACGTCGATTACAACTGCACTCGCTGTTTGAAACCGCCTTGTCAGTGCACCGCTATTGAAATGTACTACGAGATACCGAGGGAAAAATGAGCACATCGTTTTGGTTAGATCGTACTGGGAAATCAGAAAAACAAACATTCGACGTCGTCATCGTGGGCGCCGGGATCACAGGCCTTTCGACTGCTTACTGGTTAGAAAAAGAAGACCCGTCTTTGAAAGTGGCCATTGTTGAAAAATCGCGAGTGGCGTTTGGTGCGTCCGGAAGGAATGCTGGCTTTGTAACGTGCGGTTCGGTCGAGCACTTCAACCGCATGATCAATAAGCATGGCATGGATCAAGCGGTTGAAATCTGGAAGTTTTCGGAAACCAACTTAAAGCTAATTCAAGAGGAAATCGTTCAAGGCGATCGACACTCAATTCAATTCGAAAACGACGGTGCCTTTTCGCTTGCAGCTCAGGATAACGAATTTGCGGAACTCAAAAAAGTTTCCGAAATTATGACGGGCTTAAAAATTCCAACCGAGATCGTGGACGGCGACGGCGTTGCCAAACGACTCGGCGCAAAGGGCTTTGTCGGCGGGATTAAGTATCTCGGAGATTCTTCGACCAACCCAGTGGCATTGCTTGAACGCATGCGGAGCAAAATCAAGGCGCCGATTTTTGAAGGTGTTGAGGCGTACAAGATCGACACTTTGCCTGATGGCACCAAGGTTTTGAAAACGGACCGCGGGGATTTTGAATGTTCGATGGTGGCCTTGGCACTCAACGGGTACGCCGCGAACCTACATCCTTATTTCAAGGATAAGATCTTTCCAACGCGTGGCCAGTGTCTGATGACCGAGGCTGTGCCACGATTCATGGAAGGCCCTTGCTACGCGAACTTCTATTTAGATTACTTCCGTCAAACTCCGACAGGCGAACTTTTGATCGGTGGTTTCAGACAGATCGAAAAAGAAACGGAAGTTGGTTATTCCGATCATTTGACCGATGTGATCCAGAACTCGCTACATGATTTCGTCGTAACGCATTTGCCAAAGCTCGCTTCAGCAAAGGTGACGCATCGTTGGGGTGGGGTGATGGGCTTTGCGAAAGACGGCGAACCGCTTGTGGGTTCGATCCCGGATGATCCTTCGATCTTCTTTGCTGGCGGATACACGGGGCACGGAATTGGTCTCGCGTTCAACACAGCAAAGACCTTGGTCGACCTGATCTTCGGGCGCGAAATTCCAAACTGGATTTCCGCGCGCCGCTTTCAGTAAGCAATTGGTAACTACTTCTTTTGGTATTCCGACACGAGCTTGGTACTCGTGTCTTTGATCTTTTTGTCGATCTCGCTTGAATAGAGATCCATGATGCGAAGTGCTTCGTCGATCGTCGCAAGCATCTTCTCGGCCTGTTCGTCTTTCCCAGACTCTGGGTTGTAACCAAGTTCAGCCAACATAATCTGCGTCGAAGTCTTCTTTTCGTTTGATGACTTCATCGCTAAGCGACCCGATCGAAAGCGAATGGCTTGATCT
>JAXMMN010000614.1:0-1081 GCA_034366485.1 Bdellovibrionales bacterium | reverse complement strand
TTTCTAGAAATCGACTTTGGCTCGTCGTGCTCAGCAATCCCGTCGGCTATTTTGCTCTGACGCCATATTCCGACATGGTATTCTTTTTGATCACGATGGTAACTTTACTTCTCGTGCTGCTCACTTCACCTCGAGCAACCGCCTGGGGCCTTCAAACCCTTCAAGAAAACCATGGTCGCAAAGCTCAATGGGCGCTAGCGGCAACACTTTTTATAGCTCCCTGGTTTCGCCTCACAGGATTTGCCTTCGCGGCATTCGGTCTCCTCAAACGAAAAGAAGCCCTTGCCTCTGGGCTGGGTCTCATTTCTTTTTTGACCTACTACAAACTTAGAACCGGTGATCCGTTCTTCTTTTTAATGGCGCAAAGTGTTTTCCAAATGCCAGAAGGTCATCTTCTCGATGGACTTTGGTACGCGCTTAAGGTCTTCGTGCAGGGACTCGATGGACTCGCGATCCGAGGCTACGACTATTTTATCTATTGGTTCGACTTTGGGTTTTTACCGATCTTTGTGTTTTTATCGAGCCTTGGTTTTTCGCTTTGGAGTTGGAAAAAAGGCGAGCGTGAGCTCTGTCTATTAATTCTTGGAATTACTTTGATTTCGCACAATCAAGCATTTTGGCGCTCGACTGTTCGCTATGCACTGCCCGTTTACCCGATGCTCGCTTGGATATGGCTTGAGTACCGAGCCCCTTGGTTTACACGCCGAAAAGGACCAGAGATTCTTACGGGGTTGGCTGTGGGGATTGGATTTTTTCTTCAGATTTTTTACTGTCGGATTTTTCAGTCTGGAGGCTGGGCGTTTTAGCCAATTGCGCCAACAAACCGCGATTGAGCGCGCGATGATTTTCCACCCAGCGCCGAATGTACGGAAGTTCTTGCTCGTGATCAAAGTCGTGACCCTTACGAAACTCTTTGTACGTGAGTGGGATTTTACCTTTGGTCAACTCACGAATATCCTGTCGAATTTCGCTAAGGCGAATGACCCGGTCATGCGTTCCGTGTGTGAAAAGCCATGGAGTTTTCCAAGCTCCGCTGACGGAAGAATCCATCCAGCCATCGAAAAAGCCGACGTAACTTGAA
>JAXMMN010000613.1:0-6101 GCA_034366485.1 Bdellovibrionales bacterium | reverse complement strand
CAGAGGTCAGCTTTTCACCAACCTTGCGGCTAAGTGCGAGGGTCAGCCCAAGATTGTTATCGATTCGACCAGTGGCGTTCTCAGGGTAGGTGAGCAAGTAGTAGCTCAGCTTTGAACTAAATGTGGTTTCCCACTTCCAGGGGCGAATGTACCCAACGCCCAAATCTATTCGATTGAACACACTGTTTTTTCCAAGCGAGCTGTTTACCGTGTAGCCGAGATCGCTGACCACGAGTTGCTTCTTGTCTTCGAACGGGATGTTGATATTCGACCACGAGATCTTTGATTTGAACGCCGTCGAATCGTCATCACCAGTGGAAGAGGCAAGTCCCGAAACGTCCTGACGAAGATCGACATTGACGTTCGTGAACCAGGTATCGCTGACAACAAACAAGTTCTGAAAGTTAAGAACGTAGGAATTGTAGATTGATTTCCATTCGTTGTTTTCGATGCTCATGTAGGTCGTTTCAATTCCGGGAACCAGGTCAAATTTGTGTCCTTTGCCCATGAAGACACCTTTGTGTGTCCACGGCGCCGTAAGGCCAGCAATCGTTGCATCGGAATTTGAAATCGACTGCACGGTCTGAAAGTCTTTGTCGACGGAATACATCGTCATCGCATCAAGCTGAATAGCCCACTCATTGGTGTCTTCATAGATAGCGCGGTATTTTGCTGTCCCCTGAAGGAGAGTTCGCCAAGCGGCGGCATTTGTTGCGGTACCGCGGTCGCGATCTGAGTCCGAAGAGAGGAGTACGTTGTCATCGTACATAGCGCCAAAAGTACCAGAGAGCGACCAGCGTTTAGCGCGCTCGGCTTCGATTTGCTGCATGCGGAGAGCTTGTTCAATGTATCCTTCGGCTCGTTGATCGAGAACAGGGTCTGTCGATTCATCGAGAACGGACTGAAACTCGGTTCGCGCTTCGACCCATCGCTTTTTCTCGAAGTGAATGAGACCGCGATAGAAGCGTGCGGAAGGAGAAATTTCGGCATCTTTTGCATTTACGACTTTTTCAAACGCCTCAAGGGCAGAATTGGAGTCTCGTTGTCGATAGTAGTTCAGGCCGCGATAGAAATCGCGTTCAGCAGGCTTAACTGCTTTTGACTCTGCGAGATCTAGGTAAACAAGCGATCGGTTGAAGTCTTCGATCTTGTAAAGTGTGACGCCGTATTGGAAGTAGTAACCGCGATTCGAAGGATCAAGATCCACGGCCGTTTCAAAAGATTTTTTGGCCTCAGGAAACTGATTGGCTCGATATTCAACCATAGCTTGATCGGCAAGCTTCTGTGCCTCTGCTTTGCGTCTTGCGCGCTCTTCGGGGCTTGCTTGTGAATAGCTCTGAAGCAAGGCCGCAAGCCTCTGAGTTTCCACCTGACTTAAACGGACGCGTTCTGCGAGATTTCGACTGACCTCTTCGAACTCTGCCTTTTCAATCGCAAGCATGGCCGTGTCGAGGGTTTGATTTCGTTGATCGAGCCGGTTTTTAAGTGCCACGAGCAGCTCTTTTTCCGCTTGAAATGCGCGATAGGCATTTCGCGCTTGATCGGCGTTGTCGAAAAGCTCCACGTTCTGCACACCAGTCACCGGATCTTTGCGCAGTACGAATGGCAGGCGTCTAAGCTCTTTCGCATCGATCATTTGTGAGATTTTTTTTCGGCCGGTGAGATCTGCTAGCAAATTTTGCGGAGGTGCATAGAACTCAACTCGAAGCCCCGTAAGATCACTAAAGTTAATTGAATAAGTGCCCGAGAACACCGCCGAGTCCGGCGCCGATTCTTCCACTTCAATTTGCACGATTCGACCAGAGGTTCCCTCGCGCAAGAAAATGGCCGCCGTGTCGACTTTGAGCGCATTTTGATTCCAGTCATTTCGGCCATAATTTAAACGAATGGCATTTTTTGATGCAAGGCTCACTCCGCTTCGACGGGTGACAGTTTCGATCGGATCAGTACCGCCTGAGTCAGTACCGGCGGAGTCAGTTCCCCCTAAAGCCTCTGCCTCAGGGCTCTCTGTCTTAGGTGCGGTGGCGAGAGGTTGTGAGGTGCTAGAAGAGCCATCGAGTTCGGCGTTGCGATTGGTGCGGGGTGCCGCCTTGGCAGACTTCTTTTTCGTTCGTGTCTTCTTTTTTGTGGCTGCTGACTTTTTCGCGGGAGCAGGCTTCGCAACTTCCGTCTGTGCTGAGGAGACGCTCGGAAGAATTGAGGTAAACGCAAAAATTGACGTGGTTGCAAAAATTGAAAAACCGAGTGCGGGCGTCAATAACGATTTAATCACGATGTAACCTCTAGCTAGCTTGCGGATTCTTAGGAGATAGGGAATCTGCTTAAGTTTAGCGAGGCCTGTCATTGAGAGGCAATTATTAGGCGCTTTAAAACAGGAAACCCGACGTGGGAATTCCGACCCACGTCGAGAGACTGGTGGGTCGCATGGCGATTTTAGTTCGGGATCGTGATTGTGATTTTAACTTGGCCCGGTCCGCTTTCGATCGCGCGATTACAGAGATCGCAAACGGGCGCAACGGTCGGAATGGTGCCGATGACGGGTGGCGCATAGATTGGAACGACAGGCATCGAGGGAAGCGCAGGACTTTGGCCCGGAGCTTTTCCTAAGTCGCCAGCATCAATCATCGAACCGCCCGGGATACTGCTCGGTGCGCGTGGTGGTGGGGCCGATCCAGGAGACTGTCCAGTCGGCTGACCGGCAACAGGACCTTTCTTATCGTCACCAGATCCCGAGCCGTTTGCTCCGCCGGTACCGCCAGCGACACCGCCGCCGTTGCCACCATTGGCTCCGCCGCGACCAGCATTCGATTTTCCGTCTTTGCCATCTTTTGCGCCGTCCTTCGGACCATCTTTTGCGCCGTCTTTGGACGCGTCTTTAGCGCCGTCTTTAGGACCATCTTTCGGACCGTCATTGGCGACATCTTTTTTGTCGTCCTTTTTGTCCTCTTTTTTGTCACCGTTTGCGGCGTCTTGGCTTGGTTGATTAGAACTATTGTCTTTCGGACCAGTCGCGAGATCGGCCTTCGTGTCGGAATTCATCTTTTCCATTTCACGTTGCGGAACTGGCTTTGGAGGAGCCGGTGGTGAACCAGGTAAAGCTTCCGTTTTTTGATTTGGACCAACAGAGACTGGGTTCAGAATGATGCCATTCGCACCGAGAGTTCCGACATCAACGCGACCTTTGAAAGTGACGATCTCGGCCCGGTTTGTGTTTCGGTTAAAGCTTGTGAGGAAGTCTGTTCCCCGAACGCCAGCGACAGCACTTTTGGTTTTTACTTGAAACGCATTTGCTTGTCCGTCGGCGGCTTTGTCGCCGTACATGTTTTCTTCTTTTGTGGCGGCCCGCACTTTTCCGTAGAGCACGTTCAGCATGACTTTTTTCTTATTGTCGGCTGGCTTGTACTCGTACTGCTCGAGGACAATTCTGGATTCTGGAGAAATATTCAATTCGTTGCCATCCTCCATCACGATTTTCGCTCGCGATTGTGGGCCGGCAACGATCGCATCACCTTGGCAGACTTTTGTGCCTTTCACGGCACTGGTGGATGCCTTGGTTTTTACATTTTCGATTTTGATGTCACCCTTAGAAATTCCGACTTCACCACAGGCGGCATTGGCGTTCTCGGTACCGATCGCACTTGTCGCGCTAAATGCGAGTGTTGCCAGCAACGCTGCTGTCCAAGGCTTCACCGTTAATTTCATAGCCATGCTCGCTCCTTAAAAAGGGAATACGCTAGCTATGTCATCGGAATGAATGAGTTTAAACTTGATTGAATCTAGGCGACCGTATCAGAACGCAACGGTTTTTCTAGTGTCCTAAAATTCCGAGTTTAAAATGCGTTCAGCTGCTTCCAAAAGTGAATCAACGACAAAGGTCGGTTGTGCTTCTTGGGGCGAGGTTGGGTCCGGTAGCTCGACCCCCGTCAGTAGGATTGAGCGGCAGCCCGCGCGAGAGCCTGCAATGACGTCGCTAAGACGATCTCCAATCATCCAACTTTTAGCGAGATCAGCATCAAACTCGATCGCACCTTGAAGAAGCATTCCTGGGTGGGGCTTTCGCATAGGATGATTGGATTCAACTGAGTAGGGGGCATAGTAAAACTCTTTGAATTCAACCCCGTGCTCGGCAAAAGCGACGCGAATTCTTCGATGTGTTTCGTTTAAGTTATCTACCGAAACAATTCCTCTCGCGATACCTGACTGATTGGTGACGACAATGAATTGGAAGCCGTGGTCGCGAAGGCGAACGAGAGCCTCGAAGACGCCAGGCAAATACTCGATTTGATCGGGATCATTGAGGTAAATTTTGTCGATGATGAGAGTGCCATCGCGATCAAGGAATACAGTTTTCTTGAGAGGCTTCGCTGGTGAATTCATTCACCATAGGCCGTAATGTCAGTCGCAGGTTGGGTCAAGTGTTCAGAAGTTACGTTTCTTTTTCTCGCCATCACCGAGGGGGTGATGGCTTTCTAAAGTTCTGGCCAGTTGATCAAGTCCCACGTGGGTGTAGCGACTAGTAGCCTGTAGCGAGGCGTGACCAAGCAGTGTCTGTAAAACACGCAAGTTCGCGCCCGAACGTAAAAGATGAGTCGCATAGCTGTGCCGAAGTGCATGGGGGTGAAGCGGTTTAAGAAGTTCTGCTCTCTGGCCCGCCTCCTTTACAAGGTCATATGCTTTTCTTGTCGACAATGGCTGGTCGCCGAAAACGAACTCGCCCTGTTTTAATTCCGGTTCTGATTGCAGCCAATTTTGTACGGCCCTCGCCGCAATAGGGGGAAGCGCGATAATTCGCTCTTTTCCGCCTTTGCCTAAAACGCGGCACACGCCCTCTTGGAGTTGAAGATTTCTGTTTCGAAGTTCGCACGCTTCGGAAACCCGCAATCCACCCCCATAAAGAAGTGATACGAGAGCTAAGGTAAGGCGAGCCTTTCGTGCGAGTTCCAAATTCTCTGCTAGGGTGTCTCGCTCGATAGCCCTGATCAGCGCTGTCGCTTCGTCCACGCTGAGGTGCTTCGGTAACCGGGAAGGCACTTTGGGCCCGTGGAGCAGCGGAGCCAGGTCGCGCTCGCAAAGTGCCTCGCGGTGAAGCCAGCCAAGAAAGCTTTTAAGGGTGGCCGTCTTTCGATTGCGGGAGGCTGGACTTAGGGAGGCCCAGCCCCTGAGGGCCTGTTTCGCCTTGCTCAGAAGTGCCTCGACCTCAGGGGTGTTGAGTGGCTGAAGAGCCGTGGTCATTGCTACAAAGCCGCCGGCCGGAGCTCCGAACGCCTGCTCAAGATCTCCTTTATATGATCTTAATGTGTGGGTCGACGAAGATTCCTTATAAGTCTGAAAATATAAGTAGTTACATATATATAGGTGAATTCCGGCAGCCTCTGTCGAGGGCCTTAAAGGTGCCATTTCTGGTAGTTTTGGCCGCAGTTTTTTCATTTCGTAGCAAAAACTTCCTTGCAGTTTTTTCCGCAATGCGTTACAACCTTGTTCGACGCGACGTCCCAAAATGATACGGGGAGTCGGGCAAAGTAAATCAACGAACCCGTTTTTCGAGTTCTTAAAAGTGAGGCTGAACGTATGTCGCAGTATGAAAACACTCCGATTCTCCCCGGTGCTGCTCTTCCTGTTGGTGGTAACACTGGAGTCGCTAATCCAGCTGCTCCAAGCCGTCCATCCCTCGATAATACGATGGGATCGATCTCTTCGGGTGACAAAACTATCGTGTACAAGTCCGAAGTCATGCGTCAGCTGATGAAAATGATCGATCGCGTGTCGCCATCGACAGCAACGGTCTTGGTTCTTGGCGAATCGGGAACAGGTAAAGAGCTGATCGCTCGCGCCATTCACGAGCGTTCTAACCGCCGCAACAAGCCTTTTGTCGCAATCAACTGCGGCGCCCTCCGCGAAACTCTTCTCGAGTCGGAACTTTTCGGTCACGAGAAAGGTTCTTTCACTGGCGCCTATACTCGTAAGATCGGTCTCGCTGAAGCAGCCAACGGCGGAACTTTGTTCCTCGACGAAATCGGCGAACTTTCTCCTGGAATTCAAGCGAAGCTTCTTCGCTTCGTTCAAGAGGGTGAAATCTTCCGCGTCGGTGGCAAAGATCCAAT
>JAXMMN010000612.1:0-4088 GCA_034366485.1 Bdellovibrionales bacterium | reverse complement strand
ATCAAACTAATTGTCATCACGATGTAGAAAACAGGAAAGCGTGGGTTCATTTTTTTGTTCCCTTGCTTGCCGGTTTTTTATTGCCCGTTGGTTTCGCGGCCTTTTTTGCTGTCGGCTTACTTGGTTTCGGTCTCGTCAATGTCGCCGACTTCACTGGGTTGCGATACTCCGCTGGAAGTTCGTTGATCCCGCCTGGAAGCACTGGCTTCGGATCAAGAGGGCTATCGCAATCATTGTTTGGACTTCCCATCGGGCCATTCCACGCAGCAGTGCTGGCGGCAGGAGAGGAGAGACAATTTTGGATCGACAAAATGTGACCGGCGGTTTCTTCGTTCGACTTTTTCAAACGTTCGATCCATTTTTTCGGATTTGGTGGTCGAATGTTTTCCAACATCCCAGAGGCCGCGCCAGGTCCCATGTTATACGCGCCCGCGGCCGCTAAGAGGGCATCATAGTTGCGGGTGTCTTTATCGCTCTGTTCGAGCGAAAGCGTGGGATCCAGGGTTTTCCGAAAGTGAATGAGAATCGACTGGAGGTAGAACGCTGTTGCTCCAATTGCAATGGAGGGATTCGTTATTGTTTTTACTGAAACGACTTTTGGAGCGGGTCCTTTGTGAAGTCGTTTACTAGCCAGATTTGAATAATAGTTTTTCCATTGTGCGGCTTGAGTTGCGCCCATCATTCTTGTCTTCGCGTAATTCATGTCTTTGAGTTCTTGTGATGACAAACTAGTCTCGGGGCGTTCGGACAATTCTTTGTGAAGTGCTTGGAGTTTAGGGATGTCACTGAAGTCATCGCCAACAACTCGCGAGATGTCCGCCATCGTACCTCGCAAGTGCTGTCCAAGGCCAATCGCACCAGAGCCAGATCGAGCGTTGATATTGAATCGGCTTTCGCGAAAAATGAGGCAGGCCAACAAAGTTTGTGGAATATCGAAGTCTTTCGCGGCTTGTGCAATCAGCGGAAGGTACTTTTCCGTGACGACATTCATTCGGCCCGGTTCAACGACATAGCAATCGAGGTATTTTCGTAAATCACCTTCGGACTTGAATGAAGTTGCGGCACTTTGTACGCTCTTATCGAACGTCGTTTTTTGAAACTTCGGGACTACCGTGGCCGGTGTGCGTTCTTCGCAGGCGGGTTCGGGCTTGCCGTTGAAAATATTAATTTTTTCGAGCAGGCTCTTTGTGCGTTCAACAAGGCCTCCTGCGTGCGCGAGGCTGGCGGGTAAAAGGGAAATAAAAAAAACCGCGGCGATCGCTGCGAGGTTACATCGGAACATACTGGAAGCCTATCGGTCGAAATTCTCTAGGGCTTGCGCGGAATTGCCAGAAAACCAGACTATTTGGCTGAAAGTTTTGAGATCCAATTGGGTGATCTCAGATAAAGCGTTCCAATGAGTATCAAAATGAGACTCATGACCATCGAAACGGTCACGCCGAATGGACTTGGTCCGCGCGGATCGGCCCGCATGAGTTCCATCAGTAAACGACCTACGCCATGAAGAACAAGCCAAAGACTAAAGAGTTGACCAGGTTGACGGCCCTTTTTCCACCTGCGGCCTTCGGCGCGATGAAGTACGTAAGCGGCGCCGAATTCCCACGCGATTGAAAAAAGTTGAGTTGGAAGTAAAAATCTGAACGGAACCTCGGCGTGTGAGTGCAGCCAATGCGGAAGTTCGCAAACAGCTCCGTAACAACAGCCGGTCAAGAGACATGCGATTCGTCCGGCACCGTACCCAACTGCGCCGATGGGTGCGAAAACATCCATCCATCCTCCAAAGGACGATGGGCGTTCGCGACGCAACATCAAATACAAGCCCACCATTCCGCCGATGGCGCCTCCGTACCAGACAAAGCCGCCACTTAAAATATCAAAAACCAAAACCGGGTTTTCTAAGTAATAGCTGGGTTCTTCCCAAACAACATGAAAGAGCCGTGCGCCCACAAAGCCGCTGATCATGGCGGCGATATAGAGATCTAGTGCACGACGAGGTGAAAAATCTAAGGAGGCCGCGCGTTTAGGAATCCAAAATGCGATCGCACTTAGAACAATACTGATAACGACGAAGTAACTTTGAATTCGAATCGCGCCGATTTCAATCCACGGTAAGAAGCCAGACGTCGCCAATGACAACGAGCTGAGTTCGCTCACGTCGGTGAGGGCTCATCTTGATTGCGAGTAGGTTCTTTCGGCTGATCGCCGCTAGACGCTGCAATCGCTTTTTTGGTGCGCGTGAGTTCTAAAAATAAAAGCACAGCGACACCCACGACGATCGCACTGTCTGCGATATTAAAGGCAGGCCAAGTGTACTTTTTGTCGATGTGAAAATCGAGGAAGTCGATCACGTAGCGAAATCGAATTCGATCTATGTAGTTTCCGACCGCTCCGCCAAACACCAACGAGAGAGAGACGACTTGCCAGCGATCGGTTTCGTGCACGGTGCGAAGAATTCCAAGGATCACCAGCAAGGCGACCGGCGGCATCGACAAAAAGAAGATCTCGCGAAACGAGGGGTGGCTTTCGGCCAAGAAACCAAACGCTGCCCCATAATTGCGGACGTAAGTCAGGTTGAAAAAACCCTCGATGACGTCAATCGATTCATGCAACGAAAAATGCGTGTGCACATACATTTTTGTCGCTTGGTCGACAGTGATGATGGCTCCGGCAATGGCCGCCAGAATCAGATACTTTAGTTTCATTTCATCCTCTAGTTTTCAGTAAGTGCTTTCGAGCATTTCGGACAAACCGTTGGGTACTTGGCGTCGCGCCCAATTTCGGTGCTCCAGTACCAGCAACGCTCGCACTTTTCGCCCTCCGCGTGCACGGCGGATACCTCAAATGCTCCCACGTTGAACTCAACTTGGGAAACAATAAAAAACTCTGTCAAAAGATCCCCGTGGCGCTTGAGGACTTCCGCACGTTTTGCATCAGCGCGAATAACGATTTTAGCGTCCAGTCCAGATCCAATCGCTTTCGTTTGCCGAAGTTCTTCTAGTTTTTTTGTGACTTCCGAACGGATCGCAAACAGTTCTGTGATGTCATTTTGAAGGCTGTCACCGGCCCACTTCGCGTTCACTTCTGGGAAGTCGGTCAAAAACACGCTGTCCGCTTTTGGTCCTGGCAGGTAACCGTAAACTTCTTCCGACAAAAACGAAGTGATTGGCGCCATGATGCGCGTCAGACTGTTGGCGATGGTGTAGAGCGCAGTTTGTGCTGATCTTCGCTCGACGCCATTTTTCTTAAATGTGTAGAGCCGGTCTTTCAGCATGTCGAGATAGCCGGCTGACAGCGTCACGGTGAAGTACTGATTTAGAAGGTGATACACCTTATAGAATTCATAGGCTTCATAGGCCGCGCGAGTGTCCGCAATCAGTTCGTTCAATCGACCGAGGGCCCATTGATCCAGCAGGGTCATTTTCTCGAAAGCGACACTGTCGGTCTGTGGGTTGAAATCGTTAATGTTCCCGAGGAAAAATCGCATGGTGTTTCGGAAGCGACGGTAGGTTTCCGTCACGCGATCGAAACTTTCTTTTCCGCAACCAACGTCTTGGCCAAAGTCGACGTAGGAACACCAAAGACGCAAAATTTCTGCGCCCGATTTCTTTGTCGTATCTGCGGGGTCGACCACGTTTCCTAACGACTTCGACATTTTTCGACCCTGAACATCGGTCACGAAACCATGGGTGACGAGCGCTTTGAATGGAGCCTTGCCTTCGGTGGCCATCGATGCGAGCAGCGAGGTCTGAAACCAGCCGCGGTGTTGGTCGCTTCCTTCGAGGTAAATGTCTGCTGGGTAGGTCATGCCCTTGCGTCGCTTTTGAACGGCCGACCAGCAAACGCCCGAATCGAACCAGACATCAAGAATGTCATTACCGCGTTTGAAGTCCGTAGAGCCGCACTTACACTTCAGTGGCGCGCCCGATTTGTCGCGGGTGAAGTGGCTTTCGGGATGCGCGTGATACGCTTCAATGCCGCCTTCGTTCTCAATTGCGTCGGCGACTTGGTCCATGACGTCAGCGTTCGCCAAAACTTCATCGCACTTTGCACAATTGAAAACTGGGATCGGTACGCCCCAAATGCGTTGG
>JAXMMN010000611.1:0-3045 GCA_034366485.1 Bdellovibrionales bacterium | reverse complement strand
GGCTGTCCAATTCGCTTCATTAAAACGAATCGTGCCCCAGTCTTTTACCAAGGTCGTAGGCAACAGACCCAGCTTTGCTGGGTAGTCAAAGTGCGCAGAGGTCATTTCCAATTGAAATTTGTCTGTCAAAAGAAGCTCGATAAACTTCGTTGCCAGTGCCGACTGCTTCGACGTCGCCGCTACTCCTGCGCCGGTTCCATTGCCAAGAACTCCTCCACCGAGCCCCGCTACAGCTTGATCAACAAAGTGAGCGCGCACAGGGAAGGCAGGGTTCTTTGCCAGCATTTGTCCAAGATAGTACGTGTTTGTGATTCCAACATCGCAAACACCGTTCGCAATTGCTTCTAAGACCGCCGTATCGCCCGCCAAAGGATCAACTGCCAGATTTGCGACCCATCCTTCAACAATCTGTTTTGCTTTCGCGGCACCACGAGTTTCGATCAACCCACCAACCAGCGCTTCGTTATAAGCCGAGTTTGATGTTCGAACGCAAAGACGACCTGCCCACTTCGCATCGGCCAAATCTTCGTAGCCAGAAAGCTCCGCTGCTTTGACACGCGTCGAATCGTAAACAATTGTTCGGCCGCGAGTGGTGACCGCCGTCCAAAGGTTTTTTGGATCTCGCATCGATTGCGGTACGTCATTTACCAAAGTTGGCGAAATCATCGGTTGAAAGAAACCGCCATTCCCGAGCTCCGCTAAGAAGACAATGTCTTTTACAAACAGGACGTCGGCTGGTGAGGAAGCACCTTCTAATTTCAAACGTTCGAGAATTTTTGGATAGGCAAGCTCGACGATGACGACTTTTTCACCTGTCTGTGCAGTGAATTCGTCGGCAACCGATTGAACACGAACCGTGGGGCGATCGGTGTAGATCGTAAGTTCTGCGTGAGCAGTCGAGGACATGGTTGCAACTGCGATCGACAACGCAGCCACTTTTGAAAGTGCGCTTGTAAGTGAATTGAGAAGCTTGAAATTCAGTTCCGACATAAGTTTAGGTTTCCCGATGGGTGTTAAGTGTTTCGGGTCCTATCTGGCCGAGATTATGAGTTCGCGTCCACCGCTTCGACGTGTTGGAAAGTACCTGAAACCCGGTTGATACGATATTGAGAATGGGCCCAAGGACCACCTGGACAATCTGTCCCGAGTACACTCCAGAGACGCCATATCGCAGCTGACCAGACTCCAATTTCGCACGTCGTTCGCGCGACAAAATCAGCGTGCCGAAGATCTGATCCCAAACACTCAACGAAACGCCAAAGTTGCGATCGAAGTCTTCTCGCGATCTCGAATGATGAATTTGATGTTGTGCGGGACTAATAAAAATCCGCTCCAAAAATCCGAAACTCACAGGCACTTGCGAATGCCGCAAATTGGATCCGAAAAAATTGAACAGCTGACCAAATAGATTCACCCCGAAAAAAGTGAGAACGTGAAAATGACCATTGAAGAGAAAGAGAAAGAATCCTGTCGCCACGCCCAAGCTCAGTCCGTTGCGCAATGTCGCTAGGCCCACTTCTAGCGGATGAGTTCGGTAGAGAGTCAAAGGCGTCAGGACGCGCGCCGAATGATGAGCCACATGAAACGGCCACAACCAAGAAACCCGATGCATGAGAAAATGATGAAAAAACCGAAGGAAATCGTCCCAGACGAAGACCGCTAAAGTGAAAAGACCCAATTTCAGAGTGGTTGCCTGGAGGCTTTGAAAGTCGCCGAAAACGCGAAGCAGCCCCGCAATGGTCGCCTGTGAAACTTCAAAGCCGAAACTCAAGAGCGGAATGAACAAGACGACTTTTAAGAAGGAGTTAAACAGAAGAAGCTGATAATCCACTTTTGAAGAGCGATTCCACCAATACCGCCACCGAATGCCCAGACGATCTTTCCAAAGTCGCTTGCCTTGGCGCCCACTGGCCTGGGGACTATTCGCAAAAAAGAGGAAGTAAAGAGTCGCAATGACCATCGAGGCCAAAATGTTCACGTAAAAAAGCCGTGAACCCGGGTCATCCAGTGGTGTTAAGGCACGGTTTAACAGTTCACCGAAAACGCTAGAATGAAAAAATCCAATTAGCGACACGACTTCGGGCATGGTAGGAGGTCTTAAGCCCCCGACCATGCCGCGTCAAACCGGTCTGGCCAATGAAAACGTAATGAGGCCAAATTCGCTTAAACCAAGACTCGAACGTAAAACTTTCGCCATGAACCAGAACGCTCTGAAAACTTCTCCCCCCGAACCTCTCGACATCAATGATCGCGCGCCCGTTCGCAGCTATATTCGCCGCTTTTGGGCGCCATTTAGCTTAGGCACTTTGACCCTGGCACTGACCAACCTCTTCGACATTCTCACCCCTTTTGCGCTGATGAAGGCGATCGATGCGATCTCCAACCGGCAACCCGACGCCCTCCTTCGTGCGATCGGCCTCTATTTGCTGTTTATGCTCGGAGCCGTCAGCTTTCGCCATCAGTGGCGAATTCACTTCGGCAGGTTTCATCACTCTGTGGCCGATGATCTTCGAAATCGCCTCTTCCGCAAGTACACAGAACTGGGCCCAAGGTTTTTTGAAAAAAACCCGACCGGCGAATTAATGAGTTTGATGATCAACGATGTAAACACATTTCGAATGGGCGTCGGCCCGGGGCTGTTGATCTTGATGGATGGCGTTTTTCTAATCGTCTTCATCATTCCATTTATGCTGTCGATCTCAGTCGACTGGACATGGAAAACGTTGATCTTGATTCCGTTCATTCCATTCGTCATTCGTTTCATGGAAGATCGAATTGGAAAAGCGAGCCGTATCAATCAAGATCGACTGGCTGAACTCAGCGGCTACACCCAAGAATTAGTCTCGGGCATTCGTGTGGTAAAAGGTTTCGCTCAAGAGCCTCATCGACAAAATCGTCATCGTTATTTTTCTGACCTCTATGCTAGCTCTTGTAATTTGGTCGCAAAGTACGATGCCTTCTTTGAACCAGCGCTTCAGATTGGCGTCGCCACCGGAAGCGTGATTCTTCTCGCCTGGGGATCGGCCGATGTCTTGTCGGGTGCCG
>JAXMMN010000610.1:0-2845 GCA_034366485.1 Bdellovibrionales bacterium | reverse complement strand
CCGGCCCGTTCTGGGACCGCCAACCGATAATCGAAAGTCGAGCGATAAGGATCGTAAGCGAGACCAGTCGCCTTCATAAATGCGTGTGAGGCGCGGCTTCCTGCTAGGAATCCAGCGAAGCTAACGTAGGCTGCGGGATCTAGAATATTTTGATCGATGAAGTGCTTCATGGATGCCGGATCGTTGTTCGTGTGAATAGAAGAACTGATCAGCATCGCTCCAGTGAACGCGACAAACTCTGCTGGAAAATCTAAAACGAATTCCTTCGCCATTCCCTTAATGCCTGGTTTCGCGGGAAAACCTGACATCATCGCGCGCACTTTTGATGGTGCGTACTTGCGAAGCTGTTCTTTTGAAGTTGGTTGATATTTTACTTTGATGAGCTCGTCGGTTTTAGGATCGCGAAAACTAAAGAGATCAACTTCAGCCGTCGTCGGGGGCTGCACTTGTGGGATGAGCTTCGCACCATGAGCCGTGTTGCCAGCTGCCTGCTGTCCAGCCGCTTGCTGAGCAAACGATGTCGACGAAACGGCCAAAATGACGATGACGGAGGTCGCTCGCGCAAAATTCACCTTTGCGATTTTCGCCATCGATTGTTTCATCATCGAACTCCTTCGGTGCAACAAGCCTGCGCGACCTAACCAGTTGGAAAACTGGCGATCATTGCGGTGAAAGGTCATGCAAAATGCGCTACCGGGTTCCGTCGGCGAACCGCATAGCTGGCAAAGCAGGTGGTTTTGTAACGTATTGAAATCTCTTGATTTAGGCGATGACCGTGGGGTCGAGAGTTGGGTGGTGGGCGACGGAAAACGTCACTTCTGCGCCGTTGGGCGGGCGCACGTCAGGCGGTGACTAGTATTTAGCCGGAAATTTAGCCGGCCAAAAATCGCTATGGACCGGCGGGTGGAAGTGCAAACGGATCAATGCCAAGCCCCGGAGCTGGAGGCTGAAGATTTGGTTGAGCCATCGGATCGATTGCAACGGGAGGTGCTCCGGGTGCAAGCGGTCCCGCAGCAGGTGCATTCGGTGCAACGGGAGCAATTGGAAGTGCAGCTGGAATGTCTGGATCAATCGAAAAAATCACGACCCGCTTAATTGGACGATCAGTGGGGCCTGTTGGTGTCGAAGCAATTTTGCGAATCGTGTCCATACCACCGGTGATTTCGCCCAAGATAGAATATTTGCCTGTGAACTCGGGCATGGCCGCTAGAGAGATAAAAAACTGGCTTCCATTGGTGTTCTTAACGTCGTTGGTAATTCCATTTTCTTCCGACGTCTGAAGCGACATCGCAACGATCCCAGGTTTGTCGAATTTCAAACTTGAACCCACTTCGTCATCGACGACGACGCCTGGGTTGCCCCTTCCGTTACCAAACGGACAGCCGCACTGAATAAGTACGCCCTTAAGGACCCTGTGACAGTTAAGACCCGTGTAAAACGGGCGGCGAACTTTTTTACCCGTACGTACATCGATAAATTCTTTTGCGCCTTGAGCGAGGCCCATAAAGTGCGCAACCGTTTGTCGATTGATGTCTGCGGCGACGCGAACTTTGAATTCACCTTCAGAAGTTTTCACAACAAGCACGGGGCGCTCTTCGGCTTCATCGTTATAAACGACAACTTCCGATCGTAGATCTGATTTTGGAGTTTGAGTTGTCGGAGTGTTGTACGTGTTTGGCACTCCTTGATTCACAACCGGCACGGGAACAACCGGCACAAACCCCCCAGCAGAAGGCGGAAGAGCCATAGGGATAAACTGAGAGGGAGATGTCGTATTCGTCGGTACACCTTGGGTCGGAGGTAGAACGCCCGTCGGCATACCGCTTGCCGCTTGCGCCGGAACTTGTGCCGGAACTTGGGGCTGATACTGCATCGTTGAGGGAGGCGGGTTAGCTGGTGGAGCAGAAGTTTGGCCAAGGGATTCAGAAGCTAGGAACGTGGAAGTCCCAACCGCAGCGATGCATGCAAAAACAAATAACGGCGTAAACACAAGGCCTCCATACTAGCGACCCAAAAGAATCTTCAGCGACTTCGAAGATTCTTCGAGAGCCGTGAGAATTTGAAACCGCAAATCTGTCGCTGATGTGCCGACTGTTTTCGCTAAGCGCTCAAATTCTGGCGACTCCAATTTTAAAGCCGAACCCGCATGGTCACCCGTGATTCTTGCGGCCTGTTCTAGGCCTCTAAACCAATCGTGCAACTCTCGCAGCCGCGGCCCGCATCCAGCCCAGCCATCATGGTCAGACTTCGAATGCTCCTCTAAAAATTGAACCATGCTCCGTGTCGAGGTCTCAAGTCCTATTGGCGGATTGTTCCCTATAGTCGAGGCGAGGTGTTCTCCTTCTTTTAGTAGCGAAATCTGGGCAGCGAATTCGATCGGCGCGAGGCCACCGTGTACCAGTTTGAGATCGACCAAGGTCTTTGCTTGTCCAGTTGGGGCGAGAGTAGGTACGGGCTTAAACAATTTTTCCGCAATCTCCGAAAGCTTTGTCTCGTCGTCGTCGGATAAACCTCGACGAAGGATAGCGGTCTTAAGACTGGGATCCAGCTGGTGTGGGAGGCGAACGAGAGAACGAGCGCGAAGCCAACTTTGTCGTTCCCAAGCCTCAGCAGTTGTCGCCAAATGCTGTTTCAGCGCGGATTCTTGAACGAGCATCGGGCCGGCATGGCCGCTTGGACGCAGTCGAAGATCGATCGCATACAATGCGCCGCCTTTGTGCGCTTCGGTCATTCGATTTAGAAATCTTCGTGCCAATCGTTGTTGTTCGGAAGTTGGATCGTCCTTTGTAAAAAAAACGAAATCAAGATCAGACCGCACGCCAAGTTCTTTGCCGCCCCACTTGCC
>JAXMMN010000609.1:0-2940 GCA_034366485.1 Bdellovibrionales bacterium | reverse complement strand
GGTATGGCGACGACGACGTCCTAAAGGGCGTCTCCTTTACCGTCAATCGCGGCGAGGTAATCGCACTTGTGGGCTCTAGCGGATCGGGAAAGTCGACGCTCGTCAACTTGCTCGAGCGCTTCTATGACCCCACGGCGGGCGAAATCCTTGTTGATGGCATTTCGCTCACGCAATTTGATCTTAAAGACCTGCGTTCGAAAATTGCGCTCGTCACCCAAGATGTCTTCTTATTCCGAGATTCAGTTGCGACAAATATTCTTGCCGGACGCGGTGAACTTTCTGGTGTAGACCGCGTTGGCGAAACTAGCCAGGTCACGCCTCAAGCTCTCGAATCCATAAAAAATGCTGCGAAGCACGCTCATGCAGACCCGTTTATTCAAAAGCTTCCAGAACAATACCAAACGGGTGTTGGCGAACGCGGCGGCCTTCTGTCGGGCGGAGAAAAACAGCGCGTATCGATCGCGCGAGCATTTTATAAAAATGCACCGATTTTGATTTTAGATGAAGCGACTAGTGCGCTCGATTCCGTCAGTGAACTGGAAGTGCAAAAGGGGCTTTCGGAATTGATGAAGGGTCGCACCGTATTTGTGATCGCCCACCGTCTTTCGACGGTTCGCGCAGCGAGCAGAATTTTGGTTATGAGACACGGCGAAATTATCGAAACTGGTTCGCACGAAGAGCTTGTCGCCAAAGGCGGCGAGTACGCGCGTTTTCATTCCCTTCAAATGGCTGAACAGTAAAAGCGTTTCACCTTGAGACAGAATTCGACGGAAATCACGCCTGTGGTTTCTTGTCGAAGTAATGGGCGCCTGACAAGTCTGTCGACACCTGAACTTAAATTCTTCACCTGGCTAATGATTTAATCACTGTACGACGGACCGACACATGGTCCGTCCCTTGTATTGTAATGCTATGGGGACATTTTACGGGGGGTATTTGGCATGTTGGACAATTCAGCCAAAACAAAATTAAAGCACTATAGTCGCAAGCTCATCAATAATAGCTTCGCGATGACGGCCGTCGGTCTGATGGCGCTAAGCCTTCCTGTCGCCTACACAAACTGTTCTGCTAAGTTTGGCTTTGAGGCGAGCGATGACAGCAAGTTGGCCAGTTTGAACTCCTCGGGCGTGATCGTGATTAACAACGGCAATGATTTTACGACTTCTGATGCCGTCACACTTTCAATTTCACACATTTCTGCGGAACAAATGTACGTTACCAATGATCCAACTTGCGAAACAGGTGGCACGTGGCAATCCGTTGCCTCTTCACTTCCTTGGACACTGGCAAATAAAAATTCTTCGGCAAGCGTTTACATCAAGTTTTCGAACGACGGCGACGGCGGAGTAACAAGCGGCTGTGTGAGCGATGAAATCGTTCACGACGACCTTCCGCCCACCCTCGCTGTTACCACTGCGCCACCACCATTTACTAACGCAGGAAATGTGGCCGCTGTGTTCGCGTCACAAGATTCTGGCTCTGGTGTTGCGCAAGCAGTTTGTGAAGTCGGCACAGGCTCGGCAGCCAGTGAATGTACGCCCGCCGGGATGAGCCTCATCAATCCCGCAGAAGGATCGCACTCGTTCACGATTGAAGTGCGAGACCGCGCCGGAAACGTGTCGGACCCAAGCATGGTGAGCTTCGTCGTCGATCGCACGGCGCCTACGGTCACACTCAATATGACTCCGTCCCGCATTTCGAATCAGATGCGCAGTGAATTCCGATTTTCAGGATCAGATGCGGGTTCTGGAGTCGAGAAATATGAGTGCCGCATAGGAGCTGCAGCTAGTTTCGCAAGCCTTCCATTCATGGATTGTCCTGAAACGAAGGTTGAAAATCTCACTGCTGGCGCGATGAAGTTTGAAGTAAAGGCTATCGACAAAGCTGGAAATCCGTCCGCGGTGGCGTCCTTCGACTGGACGATCGATCTCGCAGCACCGACGGTGATGATCACAAAAATGCCGGACGCGTATTCAAATCAGGTCAATACGACATTTGAGTTCGTAGGAACCGATGATAGCGGCGCTCTCGCCTCTTATGAATGTAAACTTGATTCTGGGTCCTATGCCGCTTGTTCTTCTCCACATGCATTGACAAACCTCAGCCAAGGTTCACACACCTTTTCGGTGATCGGCATTGACGTCGCAGGAAATCGCTCTGCGCCAGCGAGCTACACTTGGACAGTCGACACAGTTCTGCCAACACTCTCGATTGCGACGAAGCCAGATGCCATCACAAATTCCACCTCGGCAACCTTTGGTCTTGTGGCGACGGACGCTGGTGGAATTGATCTCATCGAATGTCAGTTGAATGACGGCGCCTACGCACCATGCACTCTGACTTCTACTTACAACGCTTTGGTGGATGGTGATCGCAGCTTCCGTGCTCGCGCCAGAGACCGCGCCGGAAACATGTCAGCGGTCGCTACCTACACCTGGAAAATCGATACTTCAAAACCAACTGTCTTGATCACCACAGGTCCGGGCCGATGGATAAAAGTTCGCGCAGCCAGTCTTGAATTCACCGGCACTGACGTGAACGTTGCGACCGGTCTTCCAGCACTTCAGTTGCAATGTAAATTGAACGACGGAAACTATGCGGCCTGCACGAGCCCAACGGCTTACAGCGGCTTGAATGAAGGTTCGTACCTCTTCTCGCTTCGCGCAGTCGACGCCGCCGGCAACATGTCAGACGAACTCACGCATATGTGGGGCGTCGATCTTACTCCGCCTAGCATCAACTTTGGTCGCCAGCCTCTTTCAATCATCTATGTCGGCGAACCTGCTGAAATCTTTTATGCGGTTACCGATCCTGGAACTACTGCGTCTGGGATCGCATCGGTAATGTGCGGACTAAACGACGTCCTTGCGACCTGCACTGCGGAAAGCACAAAGGTCTTCAATAGCACACAACCGGGTAACTACAAATTCTCGGTCGTAG
>JAXMMN010000608.1:0-10790 GCA_034366485.1 Bdellovibrionales bacterium | reverse complement strand
AGTCCGATGTCAACCATGGTTCGAAGTTTGAACTGCTCATCACGCTTCAGCTGTCGGTCGAACTCTCCGAAGACTCCATTCGCATAAGCAGTCGCTGTTTTGAGTGTCGACTTATTGTCGAGTTCGCTTAAGAGTTCGTGCCCACCGCATCGACCGTTTTCGTGGGCATGGTGGGCGAGCTCTTCGCGTTCTTTTTCTGTAAGCTTCAGTAAGACCGTACCAGTTGCCTCATGTTTGAGAATCGGATCGGCGCGAAGTTCTTTTGCTAAAAATTCGTCTGTCAAAACATAGCGAGCGGGAGAGTCGATGTTGGTGGCTTGTTGGCTGGAGCTTCCTCCCGTGTGCGCGTTGGCGGTGAAACCGGCAAGGGCAAAGGAGAAGAGGAGAGTGCGTTTTGTGACAGAGAACTTTTTAGCGGCGTGAATTTTCATTCAAACAGCGTCGATCTTTGCTGTGAAGTGTGTCGAGTCGAGTTCCAAATTGGAACCGAAAACACGACAAAGAGGAAGTCGAGGTCTGGCGACTATGGTCGTGGAAAGTTGCGTTTGTTGAGAATCAAAATTTTAAAAGTGAATCGGTGGAACGTCTTGGCAGAGGATCTGAATTCCCTGCGCCTGAATCGGTGCCGCCAAGACATCCAGTGCAACCGATTCGGGAAGCATCAAAAGGTGTGAAGAGATCATCGAGTTTGAAAGTCGCGCCGGAGATTTTAAACCTAAGGATTTCGCTTTTTGAATATGCCCAGGTGCAAGCTTTGCGATTCGGCCAACAGACTCAAGTAAGTGTCTTGTCATGCAGTTGAATCGAACGTCTGACTTTTCGATCACGTTAATCCAGTGTTTTGCGGCCGCCACAGTTTGTGGGTAGCCATCGTCGATAGCGCGCGAAAGACTTCTTCGAATGATATAGGGATCTAGTTCATGAAAATGGCGAAGATCTGGGTGAGGCAGAGGACCATAGGCTTCGAAGCGAGGGGTGAGACTCATTGAAACGAACTCGTCGCAGACGATATTGATACCTTTTTCCTGGTAGCTTTCTGCTCGAGCGTCAAAATTGTGAAAGAGATAGCTGGCGAATTTTGCTAGTTGTTCTCCGGCGATTAGCCGATCCGAGATTTCAGTGGAGTGGTAGTTGGATAGGCGAGCATATAGCGGGCGCCGGGCCTTGTTGATGGCGATGGCCTCGCGTAAATGTTCACGAAAGCATTCTTGTTTCGTTGAAACAGTCCCTGAATTAGGAAAGGTATTCAAGCCGTCGGCGCCGTGGTTAGAAGAAGCAAGCGCAGGATTGAGAAATCCAAGCGTCAGAGGTAGTATCGCCGCTAGCATCACCGCAATGAAATTGCTCGGGGAGCGACTTTTGAGTGTTTTTGAACTGGGGTTCACAAGCTACCTCTTCATCCTGGTCGTTCACTTTGTGTGGGCCGTATATCTATTGTGGAGGCGCCTTGCACCGCTTGGTGTAGGTCCCATTCAGAACCCGGTATTGATCCTGATCGGCCTACTTGTCCTCAACGTGCCGTCGCTTTTCGTGTTTATCGAAGGTTCAATTTTCCACACGTCAAATTTCGCGATGGCTCATGCTATATACCACATTTTGCTCGCATTTGACGAGGTGGTTCGCGTAAGGAGAGATCCCGTAAGAGGTGTGTTCCTTGTGAATCACCTGTATTGGGCGGCGCTGATCTTTGCGTTTGTCTACTTTGACAAATTTCCTCAACTGCAAAATGTTTCGACACTCGGTCGCTCAATTCTCGGCCAGCTATTGGGCCAATTATGAAAACGGAAAACGGTGTACTGCCAGTTATGCAGGCTGCGGCGCGAAGCGGTGATAAGCCAGCGCTGATTTTTCCAGATCATCCGATAGTGACATTTGGTCAGCTGGAAATGCAGGCTGTGAGGTATCAGAAGAAACTTCGGGAGCTCGGCCTGGAGAAGTCGGACACGATTCTACTTGGCGAAGCGCCTTCGCCAGAGCTTTACGCAATTGTGCTTGCCGCCCTTGCAATGGGAATCTCGGTCGCTGTGATAGAGCCGTGGATGCCGCTGTCGAAAATCGATTCGGTCGCAAGAGGCCTTAAACCGAAACTTTTTTTAACTGGTCTTCTTGGAAGATTTTGGGGTTTTCGTGTTCCTGCGATTCGCGCTATTCCGATCTGGAGCAGCACCGTAAAACTTCTCGCCAATGCTCCTGAGTCTCGACCGGGAGATTCGCTTGATGTTTTGAACGTTCCAGACGACCACTTGGGTTTAGTTGCGTTCACTAGTGGTACGACCGGACTACCGAAAGGAGTTCCGAGGCGGCATGGATATCTTCGACATCAGCACCGAGTTTTAAAATCAGCTCTCCACCACGAAAGCTACGACGGGCCTGAACTTACGATCTTTACAAATTTCGTTTTTGCGAATCTTGCAAGTGGGCGTGGGTCAGTCGTTATTCCGTCTGCATGGAAAGCCGGAGATCTGAAATGGGCCTCGTCGCTATCGGGATCGCTAACAGCGCCTGAAACTGCGACTGTGGGCCCCGCATTCTTGAGAAGACTGACAGTCGAAGGTGGTTTTTCGCGGCTCAACTCCATTCACGTCGGTGGGGCGCTAACGGATGTTTCGATTTTCGAGTCCGCTTTTGGCAGATTCCGTGATGCTGAGTTTCTTCATGTTTATGGCAGTTCTGAGGCTGAACCTGTTGCGACCATGGGCGCAAAAGAAGCCGTCGACTTGAGTCGGCAATATAATCACTTTCAAACTTTGGCTCTTGGAAGACCGATCTCGGAAATCAAATCAAAGATCGAACTTTCCACGACCTGGGTTTCTGGAGATCATGTTTGCCCGCTGTACATTGGCGCACCGGAAAATGTCGAAAACGAAAACCGACTGAACAAGAGAGTGGACGTCGACGGCACTGTCTGGCATTCGATGGGAGATCGGGTGAAACTCCAAGATGGTGTGTGGTGGTACCGTGGCCGAAGCTCGCAAAGTGAAACAGATTTTCAGCGCGAACAAGAATTAGCGACGGCGATCGATAGCAGCAAAGTTTTTTTACATCGATCCGAGACGGGATCATGCGCGGTTTATTTTGAAGGCTTGCGCGAGCGGCTTTCCAGAGTTCGAATCGAAACTGCGAAATGGAAGGAACCGGTCGACCTCTATCACACGACCATCGTGCGCGACCGAAGACACCGGGCGCGCATTGATCGCGATGCATCTAAGAAAAAATCTAAATTCATTGTGAGGATCTAAGTGAAATCTTGGCTCATTTATCTAAAAGAACGATTTCCCCTTCCGGTTTACTTTCTTCTAAGCGGAGGGCTTGCGGTTTCGGGGTCCGTTCTTGTCGGCCGTCCAGCTTGGTCGATTCCAACTGGGTACGCATTCTTGTACGCAATGTGGCTCTTTGCGACCCTGAGGTTGATGGACGAGCTCAAAGATTTCGACAAAGATGTGATCGCGCATCCAACGAGACCGCTTCCACGAGGGGTCTTAAACGTGGTTGTCGTTGAAAAAGTGATTCATGGATCGATGGGTGTTGGAATCGTATTGAGCCTAGGATTCTTCGCTTTTGATAAGCTCGCAGCTGCCCTGGCGCTCGTAACCACCGCTTGGCTTTGGTTGATGTACAAGGAGTTCTATCTTGGTAAGGCGCTTTCTAAGCGTCCGCTTCTCTATGCGATCACCCATCAAATAATTTTGATTCCCTTTTGTTTGGCTCTTTCAGTGGCGCCGATGGAAGACGGTGCAATTAACTACTTCGTCTTTTGGTGGGCGATCGGTGTGCTGGGATCTTTCTTCACCTATGAAGTAAGCCGCAAGCTCGACCCCAAGGCGCATCCCGTGCTTGGAACCTACCTAACCGTCTATGGGAAACTAGGTTCGCTGGCGATCGTGTGTGCTCTCTTCATTCTCTGTTTGGTTTCAGGCGTTAATGTGATGCTCCCATATTGGACAGTTCCTTGGGCGGTGCTCACGCTACTCAGCTACGGACTGCTTTGGCTTCAGACGTCGGAAAAGCCAGGGAAGTATCATAAAGTGGTCGAAGGCTTTGCGACGCTTTCGCTCTTTTTTTACATCTGGTCTCCGGCTCTGTTCAATTTGTATGCGAAGCTCGTTGAGCTCTAAGTAGAAGGCAGGACTTTTATGAATCACGTGTGCATCACCCGAAAAGATTTAGAGCTTCTGGAGAAAACCGCTCGCGAAAAGCTTTTACTACAGGAGGCGGGCGGAAAAGGAAAAAACCTATGGAGAATGACAGAACTTGGTGTGCCGGTTCCACCCTGGTTTGTTGTTCGTGCTTCTAGCTTTGAACGGTTTTTGGAAAAAAACGGTCTTCGTCCCATTATTGAGCAAGATCTTGAAACTCTTAGTCTCGAGGCAGCTGCAGGCGGAAAAATCGAGCCTCAGCGATTCGATTCAGTTGCAGCGAGTATTGAAGGAAAAATTCTGAAAGGTGAGTTTGATCTTGAGTTCATAGCTGAGTTTGAAAAGGTCTTTGTCGAATCGAAACTCTCATTGGGTGATTGTGCTGTTCGGTCTTCTGGTCTTGATGAAGATTCAGCGATGAACTCTTTTGCTGGACAGTTTTCTAGTTTTCTCTTTCAGAATGGAATCGCGCAGGTTTCTGAATCTATTAAAAAGTGTTGGGCGTCGGGATTTTCGGGAAGGGCCTTGAGCTATCGCCTCGAGCGTGGGCTTGGACTAAATGGGATCTCCGTCGGAGTTGTTATTCAGAAAATGATTCACGCAGATCAAGCGGGGGTCGTGTTCAGTCGAAACCCCATTCGTGCGCTTGATCGCGAATCCTTATTAATCGCTTCGGTCTTTGGCTTGGGCGAAGGTTTAGTGAGTGGGTATCTTGAGAGTGATAATTATGATGTCCTTCGCGCTTCAGTCGAAAAGGGTCCACTGAAATACAAGGCAGAATTGGTTTTAAAGGATCAAGCATTCCGAAGGGATCAAGCCGGGGGCCTAAGGATTGAAAATGTTGAAGAGTATTTACAGAAGACTTCCTCTCTAGGAGACCGAGAAGTTCAAGCAATTGCGAAAATCGCTCTGGATTTGGAAGCAAAGCTAGGGACGCCACAAGATTGTGAATGGGCCATCGAAAAGGGTGAAGTCTACTTTGTCCAAACTCGTCCGGTCACAAGTCTTCCTCCTGAGACCTATTTTCAGCCGGCCGTTCGCGGACAAATGGCGACGCTTTGGGACAATTCAAATATCATCGAAAGCTATTCTGGCGTGACCACGCCGTTGACCTTTACGTTTGCATCTCGTGCTTATCGGCAGGTCTACATTCAATTTTGCGAGGTGATGGGGATCCCTCAGGCTTGGATCGATGAACGAGAAGATGTCTTCCGCAACATGCTGGGGCTTATTCGCGGTCGCATCTACTACAACCTCGTCAACTGGTACAAATTAGTTCTACTTTTGCCTGGCTCTGCCAACAACAAAAGCTTTATGGAAACAATGATGGGAGTGAAGCAGGGTTTAAAGCCTGAAGTGACGAAGCTCTTTGAATTCGTAAGCCACCCGCCAAAGTACAGCGTTTTACAAAAGCTCACTCTACTCGTGATGACATTTGTTCGCTTCATTCGGATTGATGCACTTGTTGGCGAATTTAACCGGAACTTTATTGTTACCTATGAGGACGCGCGAAAGCGACCCTATCGAACCTATAGCTTTGATCAGCTTGTTGAAGAGTATCACCGTTTGGAGGATCGTTTCTTAAAGCGCTGGCAAGTTCCTATTATCAACGACTACCTCTGTATGATCTTTTTTGGTCTTCTAAAAAAGTTAACAGAAAAGTGGGTGGCGGCAGGAGACCTGGGAAGTTCCCTTCAGAATGACCTCTTGTGTGGACAAGGAGATTTAGAAAGTACTGAGCCGACAAAAACCTTGATGCGAATTGCTGCGACTATTGATGTTCCGACGGCCGCCGCACCGAAGTCCGCCTCTGGTTCAGCAGCACTTCGCGAGTGGTTCCTCAAAGAAAAGCCGGCTGACATCTGGAAAAGCTTGGTGGCGGGTGAGATGCCGGAGATCAAAGCGCTCTTTGATCGGTTTCTCGATCTCTATGGCTTTCGCTGCATCAATGAATTGAAGTTGGAGGAAAGTGATTTGCACGACGATCCGACATTCGTTGTTGGAAGTGTTCAGAGCTACGTTCGATCGGGCTCTTACGACATTGCGAAGATGGAAAAGCGAGAGCAGGAAATTCGTGGCCAGGCCGAGATCACTCTCAAAACAAAACTTTCGGGCCCAAAGCTTTGGATTTATCGATGGGTCCTACAAGAAACGCGAAGAGCCGTCAGGAATCGAGAAAATCTTCGCTTTGCCAGAACGAAAGTCTTCGGCGTTGCGCGAAACATTATTCGCGCCATGGGGCTGAAGCTTTTCGAACTTGGCGTATTGAAAAATGAACGAGACGTCTTTTATCTCACAATCGAGGAATTGATTGCGTTCAACGAAGGCCGAACAGTGACATTGAATGTGGCGGAATTGACAGCGCTTCGCAAACGCGAGTTTGCTCAGTTTGACAAGTCGCCTCCGCCGCCTGATCGCTTTTTACTAGAAGGTGCTGTTGCGATCAGTCTTCCTTATGCTCAGATTTTGTCGGAACTCGACTTGCTTCGATCCGAGCGGCCAAAGTCTGACGATCCAAATGTCCTTATAGGGACACCTTGCTGTCCAGGTATTGTCGAAGGTGTTGTTCGTGTTGTTAAAGAAATGAAGGATGCCGAAGGCATCAATGGTGAAATCTTAGTGACGGAACGAACCGATCCAGGATGGGTACCACTCTATCCAAGTTGTTCCGGACTTTTGATTGAACGAGGAAGCTTGCTGTCGCATTCAGCGGTTGTCGCTCGGGAGCTTGGCCTT
Source organism: Bdellovibrionales bacterium (assembly GCA_034366485.1). Lineage (GTDB taxonomy): Bacteria > Bdellovibrionota > Bdellovibrionia > Bdellovibrionales > JAMPXM01. Next base: position 3,918 of record JAXMMN010000608.1, on the reverse strand, counting down.
CCAACGATCGTGGGGATTTCTGGTGGACTACTGAAGAAGCTTAAAACGGGTGATCGAGTTCGTGTTGACGGAGCAAAAGGCGAGGTTCGCAAATTATGAGCTATTTGATCCGTGAAGTGACGCCGCAGGAATTTGTAGAGTATTTCGGTGAACCTAGTCGCGACCGACTTGCGCGATTTGTGCTAGCACCGGTGCCATTTCCTCGTGGTTTTTTCTTTGCCTGTCGGGAAGGTAACTCGACTCCCGTCGCTCGAATTGGCGTTTCGAAATCTGTCTCAATGGGCAAAGACGCAAATGGCCGCGAAGAGTTTGGTGCCGCAGTCGGATTTTTCAACGGCGACACGCAAGCAATGGGTGATCTATTGAGGCACGTAGATCATTGGTCAGAGGCTAACGGCATTGCAAAAATATTTGGTCCAATGATTTACAACACATGGTTTCCCTACCGTGCCAAAATGTACGATTCTCAAATTGATGTGAAGAGCAATGTTCGTGATGCGGCGATCGACTATTCGTGGGAACCGCACCAGCCACGGGGCGACGAAAAAGTCTGGGAAAATCATGGCTACGCGATCGTTGAAACCTATGCGACGCGCGCACTGAATGGACTAAAGGAATTTTCAGAGCGACACACGGCGGCCTTGAAGTATTCGACCGAGCAGGGATATACGGCCCACTCCTTTTCTTCTTTGATGAGCCAGCCTGCAGATCGAATTCGACTTCTAAATGATCTTTTTGATTTAACAATGGAAAGCTTCAAGGATGCCTATTTGTTTCTGCCAATCTCGCGAGATCAGTTTCATCAGCTGTATGTGGCGGGTCTTTCGGAAATCAAAGACCTTTCGATGTCATTTCTGATTCGATCGAAAGAGGGAAAGCCAGCGGCATTTAGCTTTGCCTTTCCGGAAGGTCGCTATGTTGTCATAAAAACTCTCGCTGTTGGCAGAGATTTTCGCGGTCAAAAGCTTTCAAACGCGGCCATGGCGTTGTCGTGCCAAGCAGCTTTAAGTCAAGGTTTGGACAAAATGATTCATGCGCTTATGCGTCGAGGCAATTTGAGCGAAAGTTTCGGAGGGAAATCGGAAATTTTGTGGGAACACCACTACGCACTCTTTGCCAAAGAGCCAAAATCTCGCTAGCAGTTTCAGGCATGAAGAAGTCATTGTTTTTACTCCTCATCGGATCGGTTTTTCTATCCTCTGTTCCATTGATGGCCGCTGCGCCGACGTCATTTGCCAAGCATGAGGTTCGTCCTAAGTTGATCGTTGTGCTTGTCATTGATCAATGTCGTTCTGATTTTCTCACTCGCTTTGCCAAGCGCATGGATGCCAATCGCTCTAGCGGTCTCGGCTATCTCATGAAAAACGGCGCTTACTATCCCAACGCAAAGTTCGACATGCTACAAAGTATGACCTGTCCCGGACATGCCGCCGTGTTGACGGGTGCTTATCCCAATCAAATGGGAATCCCTTTGAATGAGTGGTATGACACGTCGAAAAAAGAAGAAGTCTACTGTGCGGCTGATCGCTTAAGTCCTATTGTCGGTCGAGCGGCAGATGAAAAAGAGGGAATGAGTCCACGGCGCCTTGTCGGTTCTACCGTTGGCGACGAACTTAAGATGGCCGGCTACGGAACAAAGACCGTGGCGATTGCCCTGAAGGATCGATCAGCGATCATGATGGGTGGCCATCTTGCAAATCTCTCGCTTTGGTTGGAAGAAGGAAAATGGGTTTCTTCTAAGTACTATTTGAAAGACGGAAAGCTTCCTGAGTGGGTGTCTGAGCTCAATCGAAGGCTGGAGAGTGAACGAGGGCAGGTTTTTGAATGGGAAGTTCCCGGCGTCCCTTCTGGCCTGACCTCACCAGCGGCTGAGCGAAACAAGAAAGTGAAAGTAGTAATAGACGCAAAACAATCTTTCGCAACTCAGTACGGCGTCAAGGTGACAACGGATGCTGCGATAAAAGCCCTTGCAGAATTCAAACTTGGAAAAGGGCCCCACACAGACATACTTGCGGTTAGCTACTCTTCACATGATCTTCTTGGTCATCAGAAGGGTCTTCAGGCGCCGGAAATGGAAGACCTCACGATGTATGAGGATGAAAGCATCGGCCTACTGATTGATGCGATTGATTCTGCAGTGGGGCTTCGAAATGTTGTCTTTGCGATGACGGGTGATCATGGCGTTGCGCCCGCAGTTCAAGCTGTTAAGCCAATGGGAATCGATGCTGGAACTTTTGATAAGTCCTTGGTCGAAGCGGCAGGCGAACATCTAGAGAAAAAATTTGGGAAAAGTAAAGCCGGTCCCTACATTCTACGCGTTCGCTCGTTCAATTTTTACTTGGATCCTGCTGCGATCGCGGGAAAGAAGCTTCGCCGCGAAGATGTTGAAGCAGAATTGAAAGCGTTTTTGCTTCAACCAAAAACCAATGGCGAAGTTGGACGGCCGGGAGTTGCAGAAGTATTCACAAGAAGTGAATTCGAAAAAAAGCTTTTCCCTACTGGAAGGTTTGGACGGCAGCTTCGAAACACCTACATTGTGGGGAAGTCGGGCGATGTTGTTTTGATACCGAAACCATTTTGGGTGTCGGAAGGTGCTTTTGCGACCCACTTAACCGGTTATGAGTACGATCGCTCTGTTCCTTTGATTTTAGCAGGAGAGCGGTTTAAGGCTGGCGTGTATGCCCAGTCAGTGGAAGTGATCGATTTGGCGCCGACGCTGAGTCATATCCTAGGGCTTGTTGCTCCATCTGGAGCCGATGGCCGCGTTTTACACGAAAGTTTGAAGTAGAGGAAAATGAAGATGATCAATTTAGTCACCGGACAGTTTCGAGTTTCGATTTTGGCTATCCTAATGATGCTCCTGAGCTCTGGTATCACGACCGAAGCGCAAGCAGGGCGAATGAAGGACATACAACTCTTGCATCTCGAAGCTATCGCCACGCATCTCTATGGTCAGCCTGATATCGACGGTTTGGAAACCCGGAACACGGCCTTTGAAAAACCGGAGCCAGGTTTTTTTACGGCGGTGTCGAGTGAGGTACTGGTCTATTCAGCTGTGCGACAAGATTTCGAATGGGTGAAATGCACGACCATGATGAGCCGTACGGAAATTTCGTCGGCCTCTGGCGCACCGAAATTTGACTACTCGGTGGCAAAAACAGTTTGTAACTAATGGGGCCAATCACAAACAAATTGTCGGCCGATGTGACGAGATTTATCGGCCGCGTAGTTTTCTATCCAACGAAAAACGTCCTGCTCCCTGAAACATCAGCAACACACACGCGACAAAATAGAGTAGGGAAAGTTCCTTTTTAGAAAAGGGATCCATGGCGTGTGCGCCGAATGCAGCTACCAGCATCGTGAAACCTAAAAATAGCGAGGACGCGCGAGTGTAGAGGCCTGCTGCGATCAATAAGCCTCCAAAAAATTCTGCAAGTGAAGCGGACCAGGCAAAAACAGATGGAAGTGGAAAGCCCATCTGACCAACTTTTGCGATGAATCCTTCCGCCGGAGGAAGTTTTCCTAAGCCGTGAGCAAACGCCATTGCAAGGCCGACGAAGAGGCGAAAAATCAAGAGACCGAGATCTGGATTGTGAATGAGTTTTTTCATGCGGCTCCCGGCAAGGTTCAATGCTTTTCAAATATATCGAACTCGTAGACGCCAGTGGTGTCAAGATCGCGCGCCCATTCTTCTTCGGCCTTCAGTTTTTCCCAACCTTGTGCGGCGATTTCTGGAGGTCGTCTTAAGAAACTTCGAATGACCATGCGAGAGCCACTTCGGGTCGTGCTTGGTAGCGACATGAGCAGTGCTTTGGCCTCTGCTTCTGGAATGTAGGAGATCGTATCCGAGAGAGAAATGAAGTCATATGGTGTCGCTTTAAGAACATTTAAAAGGTTGTCTTGGCGGTAGTTGATTTC
>JAXMMN010000607.1:0-1370 GCA_034366485.1 Bdellovibrionales bacterium | reverse complement strand
TTTGGCAAAGCCAATCACAAGCGTCCTGTTGAGATCTACGAGCTCGACGAGGCCGAAGATCGCCTGCGCGATCTCTTTCAACATCACGGCCTCGGCTGGTTTCCAAACGGACAACGTCGCGAACTCGCAAGATTTTACCGCATGCTCATGGAAAATCAGAACGAGCGGAACTTCACCAGGCTTCTGACTTTGCGGGATGTCGGCATCAAGCACTTCGTCGATAGCCTCGCGATCATTCCGCTGCTTCGTGATCAAGGTGTCCCACTTCTCTTCCCACTGATGGATGTTGGAACGGGACCGGGGCTACCAGGCATTCCCCTAAAGATCGCTTTTCCTCATGAACACATTTATCTCGCTGAAGGTGTTCAAAAGCGGGTCGAGTTTCTAAAGAAAGTCCGGGAAGAACTTGGCTTAAGTCATCCCGACGGACCGCTTGAAATCTACGCGCGAAACGTCAACGAAGAATGTTTTCTCCCTGTGAAAGGCGTCATCACTCGAGCCGTCGAAGATGCATCGAACACCCTCAGCAACGTGATTCATTCGCTTCAAACCGGAGGCCGGGTTTATCTCATGAAGGGGCCAGGCTGTGATCCCGAAATTGAGCCCGCCTTAGAAAAATGGGGCGAGTATTACCGTCTTGAAAAAGACATCGCTTATGAGCTCGAAAAGACTCCTCACAAGCGTCGCCTTTTGGTCTTTCAAAAAATTAAAGTTCATCCACTACCAGATTTTGAAGCGCTTGATCTTGCTTGGGAACGCGAAAATGGCCAATAGACTCGCTGTCATTGTCAGCTTGCTTTTCACGATTTCTGGGTGCGCCAGTCAGATGCCGACCTCTTCCGAAAAAGGGGCCAGGCCCGCGAAGTTGATCGATCAGGCAAAGACAAAAATGGAACGCGAACTGATTGAGCGCATCGATGAGATCAGGCGCGGGTCACAAATCCCAGGCCTACAGATCATTGTCGATCAACAAGGAACACAGGTTCTTAATTTAGCACTCGGGATTCGCGCTGCTCATTTACCTGAGAGCTTTGTCACTCCCCGCGATGTTTGGCACTTGGGTTCAAACACAAAACCCATGACCGCTTTTTTAATTGGCCAAGCAATTGAAAGATCAAACCTCACCTGGCACACACAAATCGCTCAAGCGCTTAAGTCTCACTCCTTTCCACTTCACCAATCCGTGAAGTTTATTACCATCGATCAACTCTTGTCCCATCAGGCTGGTCTCACGGAACCGGTATCAATCTTAGGCGGAAAACTTTGGGCCGCCGTCTTCCGTGACGACGAGCCCATCGCCAAAATGCGTTCGGCACTTGCAAAAGGAATTCTCTCAACTCCCACCAAATTTGCACCTGGCACAAGAACCG
>JAXMMN010000606.1:0-2849 GCA_034366485.1 Bdellovibrionales bacterium | reverse complement strand
ACCGCCTTAAGGAAGTTCAACGCTTTTTCGAAGACTATAAAACTCTCGAGCGAAAGGCTGTCGTTATCGATGGTTTTCTAGATCGCGAAGTGGCCCTTAAGGTCATTCTCGATGCGTTTGAACTTTACCGGGTGAATCGCGATCGACTGATCGCCGAAATTGCACCGCCACGTCGTTAATTTAATTCAGAGGATTTATGACCACGGAAGCTAGTAGCGGCGGAAAGCCAATCAATCCAACGCGAATCCAGCGAAAAATGACCGTCACAAAAATTGCGGACTACACTCCGCAAATTCGCGAACTTTTTATTACTTGCACGGAACCCAAAGAATTCGAGTTTCGCGCAGGTCAATTTGTCATGTTGCATGTTCCCCCTGACTTGTCGAACGGGCCGAATGACGCTAGCGGAAAGCCCTTAAAGCCCGCATTGCGCGCCTATTCAATTGCCTCCACGGATGAGATCAAAAATGGTTTCCGTTTAGTTTTCAAATTTGTTGAAGGCGGAGTCGCATCAAACTTTGTATGGGGCCTAAAGGAACAAGCCGTTCTGGATTTCACGGGCCCCTTTGGTCGTGTCTTCTTTCAAGAACCACCGACAGAACAAGTGGTATTTTTGAATACCGGTTCTGGAGTCTCACAACATTTCTCGTTCATCGAATCCAACATGAAGAAGTACCCGAATCTCAAGTATCGAATGCTCTTTGGCGTACGACACGAGGAAGATGTTTATTATCAAGAGGAGCTCGGGCGACTTGCAAAAGGCCTTAAGGACTTCAAGTTCGACTACTGCCTCTCTCGCGCCAAAGACAGTTGGCCAGGCCTACGCGGTTATGTGCAAAATCACATCGACACCTTTGATTTCCTGAAAACTCCGACCACATTTTATCTCTGCGGAAACGGCGCCATGATTAAAGACGTCAAAGCCAAGCTCGAAGCGTCAGGCTTCGACATGAAGCAAGTCTTCGCCGAGGCCTTTGACTAGTGGTTCGCTTCATCGCTGGCGTTTTATTGTCTGTGCTTCCGATGTCAGCGAACGCAGCTTATTCCAATTACAATTCGATGCTTGTCGGCAACCAAGCCGCCGGCATGGGCGGCGCATACACAGCACTTTCGAAAGACAGCTCTGCCCTCGCCTTTTACAACCCGGCCAGTCTTGGCTTCGCGACAGACTCGAGTGCGTCGGCCTCAGCCTCAGTCTACAAAAAGTTTGATACCAAGTACGGCGATCTGGTTCAGTTTTCGACGGCTTCCTTGCGAGTCAACCAAGGTTTCTTCCGCGGCGTTCCGTCTGCGAGTGGCAGTGTTTTAACGTATGAAAAACTAAATGCGTCTTTCAGCATTGTCGTTCCTGACTACGAAACTTTCGGCGGAGAAATTAGATCCACCGACACGAGCGTTTCTTTATTAAATGTTTTGGACGAATCGCTTTGGGTCGGAGGCGGTTTCGGCATTCAGCTTTCTGAACTGAATCCAGAATGGGATTCAGAGACCGCAATTGGTGCGACGTTTTACTACACGGCAAGAAACTATTCTCGCACGGTGCGGGAAAGAATCGTCACGGGCGGAACAGAAGCCTTAGTTATGTCAGAAGAAAAAAACATTCTCGGCAATTCCCTGCTTGCGATTTTGGGACTTCAAATGCGGCGAGAAACTTATAGCTGGGGCGTTTCGCTTCGACTTCCGTCCGTGCAAATTAATGGAACGGGTTCCTATTTTAAGAGCGTTGTGAACACGAATCCATTTTCTTCCGTTTCGGAAAACCATCCGTCCGTCACAACACTCACTAAAATTCCGGCAAAAGTAACCTTGGGCGCCGCTTGGTTTCCGGACGCAAACTCGATCTTTTCGATCGACTTCTCGGCGTACGGCCAAGAATCCTATAAAGACATGACGGACCCCGGAACGACCGCCGACGAGATCCACCATCGCACGATTGCAAATGTAAACATCGGTGCCGAACGACAACTCAATCGGTGGCTCACGCTACGGCTTGGGGCATTCACAAACTTTTCGTCTCACGACGAGCCTGACGCAGCTCCTCAGGTGCGACAATCCGACAGAATCGACCAGCTGGGATGGAGTGCAAACCTAGGAATCGAAACGAGAGAGAAGTTCACCTTCACTTTTGGTGGGTACTACACCGGTGGGCGCGGCCAAAGTGTCCAACTCCTCGATCAGAACTTAACGAGAGTGCCGAAGTCGCAACAAGTCTTCACGATGCTCGTAGGCACAGCCTTTCATTTTTAGACTCATCGTTTCAGTTTGAGACATCCACATTGAGAATGTTCGTCACGCCCTCGACCTGCTCGAAATACTAGCCGATAGGTAATAGACTACCTGTTGTAACGACATGAAAGGCGGCGACCGTATGGCTTCTTGGTATCGCACATCAAAATTGACGATTTCATTAACTGTGATCGGTGTCGCTTCCGTGCTTACGGTTGGCCTTACCTCCGAGGCTCAAACAGTCTCCAAGGGCGCAAAACCAATCGGCACAAAGACTTTGACCGAGCAACAAATCAACGAACAAGCTCTTCAGCAGACACAAGAATTGTTGGTCAATCCGGCCGAACGACAAAAGGCACTCAATGCGGATCCGGCCGCCAAGGCCAACGACGCCAAGGTGCAACAGTTATTGGGTGCAGATAGCCAAAAGGCTTACGAACTTTCTGCGCAATTGATGAGTACGATCGTCGCACAGACAGGTGGCGACCCGCAAAAGATGCAGCAGCTCATGCTCGAGCTGCAAAGTAACCCTCATGCACTTGAAAAGTTGCTGACGCCTACGCAACGCGATCAAATTCGAAAAATGGCAAGTGACCTCGAGGCACGAAAAGGATCAGCTCCGG
>JAXMMN010000605.1:0-3704 GCA_034366485.1 Bdellovibrionales bacterium | reverse complement strand
GACGTCGTCGTGTTCTTCGTCACCTGAACGACACAGCTATCGCGGTAAGGAGCTGTTCCTTGTGCCGAAGAAAGAGCCGGCGACATGGCGGCAAATGCAGCGGCGAACGTTAAAAACTTCAATCCTCTATTCATAAATTCCCCCCTTTAGACGTTGAGGACCGACGCCTACCACAGCGCGAACGACGTCCCAATGGGTTAACCAGCCGTGAAAAACCTACACGGCTGTTTACGAATTCATGTTCAAGAACAAATGGAGATCACTCGTCGAGAATGTAGTTACTTGGGTCAACAGGGACATCATTCACGCGCACTTCATAGTGCAAGTGAGGACCTGTCGATCGACCGGTCGAACCGACGGCCGCAATGATGTCGCGACGCTTAACCTTTTGGCCAAGCTCAACATAAACCTGCGACGTGTGACCGAAGCGCGTGACGACGCCGTAACCGTGATCAATTGAAACTAACTTACCGTAGCCTGGGTCATAGCCAGCAAAGCTCACGATACCATCCGCTGGCGCGTAGATCGGCGATCCTGGCGACGCTGCGACATCTAGACCGTTGTGCATCACCGGCTTCGATGTGAACGGAGAAATCCGATAACCGAATTTCGATGTGAACCAACCGCGAACCGGTTTGATGCTTGGAGTTGCAGCCAAAAGATTCTGGCGCTCTGACAATGACTCCCACAGTTCGAGGACGCCTGGTTCGCGAATTCCGACATCCTGAACAGCGGTGTCGATACGAATTGCGAGTGATGCATAGTCACGTGCTTGTTCAGCGGCGATTTCGCCAGCAGCCTCATCCGGCGATGGGGCTTTGTAAAAAACAGAGTCTTGTTCAGCGACGCCCAACCCATTGGTTGGAAGAATTCCGCCGAGAGCAGAAGCTGGCGTACGACCGACGGCCGACGTTTCGGCACCACCGATTGGCTGGCCGGCTCGTGGCATTGGCCCAAGTGCTAGCTTCAATGAACGATCTTCGGTTTCGATATTGGTAATAAGTTTTAGCTTCGTGACGAACGCGCGAACGCGTTCCAGATTTCCTTCGAGGGCGTTCAGTTTGCCCTCGACGACTTGGAATTGTTCGCGAAGAAGCGAGTTTTCAGCACGTAGACGACGATTTTCCACCGACGCGCCCAAGAGACTTAAATAGTCGACGACCGCCGCAGCACCGATCACCGAAAGAACGAGAACAAAGCTCAAGACGGCCTTTAACCAGCCGTCTGAAAGGGTCATCGTTGCTGTCCGCCCTTTGCGATTTGAAACCATCAAAAAGGTAACGGTCTTTCTCGCAGCTGGATCAGCTACAGCCCCGCCCTGATCTTTTGGATTTCCGGTTCTTGAGTTCTTCAATTCCGCTCCTGGAGCCAGTTTTATCAGCGGGAGACATTTCTATCTCCCAGTCTTCGTATCGGATTGAAACCCGCCAAACTCGAGAGTCGCCGGGTCTCAATCTGAGATTTAAATCCTACGCACAAAATCGTTAGCGCGCGCCGTCGAAACGGGTCAAAACGCAGCGGGTCAATTGCCGTCAGATCCAATTAAATCACTCTAGTACGGTTAAGACCATGACCGTCACGTTATCATCGCCGCCGGCCTTTTTGGCCTCCTCAATACATTCCGTCACGATGGCCTCGGGGGCATCAAAACCGAACTTTCGGATCGACTGATCTATAACGTCATCGTCAACCAGACCGCAGAGCCCGTCTGAGCAAAGTAAATAGAGATCGCCCTTAGCCAATGGTCGCTCTAAAATATCGACCTGGACCTCACGCTCAAAACCAACGCTGCGGGTGATGACATTTCTGTTAGTTAAGCGAGGAAGGTCCTCTTCTTTAATAAGTCCGGCCCGAAGCTGTTCATTGACCAGTGAGTGATCTTCGGTCAATTGCCACAAGCGATCTTGCGAAAAGAGGTAAGCCCTCGAATCTCCAACGTTTCCAATAAACAGACTTTCGCCCGTGTAATAGGCCGTGACCAAGGTCGTGCCCATACCGTGAAGCTCTGGGTTTTCAACGTGGCTTTTATCGAAAATTTTTGCGCTAGCTTCTTCATAACCACGCACCAAAAGTTCGCGTGCACCATACTTGCGATTCTGAGATTTTGCGCCGCGAATAAATTCAAGAATTGTTTTTACGGCCATGGATGAGGCGACTTCTCCGCCGCGGTGGCCGCCCATTCCATCGGCGACACAGTAAAGTCCGAGGTCCTCATCATACAAATATGAGTCCTCATTGCGCTCACGGCGCAAACCTACATCGGTTTTACAAACGACTCGAACTCGAGATGCCACGAATTCATTCTAATGAGGATTAAGGCGAGAGGCCATTAAAACTCTGGTGGATTGATGTCGAGTCCAGGTCGAGGAGACGACTGGGACTCACAGTTCTGACTGTAGAATTCATTTCCACTTCCGATAAGTACTTCAAGGAGGGGAAATGGTTTTTTCGGCACCAAGAACAAGATTCTGGATCGCCCTTGGCCTTTCCGTTCTGTTTCACATGGGAATTGGCGGCGGACTAGTGTTTGCTCCGATGAAACCCCTCACCCGTGAGTCTGCAAAATCGACGGTCGAGTTGATGTCGCCAGAGGAAATGACAGCGATCTTAAATGCTGCCAAAAATGCGAAATCAAACGCCCAACAAATCGTGACGTCTGACGAAAAGCGCATCAACGACGAAAAAGATGAAAAAGCAAAATTCCTAAGCAAGTTTGACCAAAAAGTCGTACGCGAAACTCGCGCGATGAAAGCTGGCAAATTTACGAATGAAGCCGGCCGTGGCAAAGCAGCTTCCGCGCAGCCGAAAATCGCTGCTCAGCCGCCAAGTAGCAACGAACCCAAAGAAACGAAGAAAGCGGCCGGCGAAAAAGCGCAAATCGCGACTTTCGAAAACGGTGACTTTCCGGTTGCTCCGAAAACTGGGTTACAAGCTTTCAATCCTAGCTTTCGAAAGTTGCCGGTCGTGCCCGACCCAATGGCTGTCGAAGTCTCTACCGGCGATGGCCAAGAAGTTTCGGCGACTGACGATCATCTAAAAAATGTACCGACAGGCCTCCAGACAATGCTTTCGACGCGCGAGTTTATTTATTACTCGTACTACAATCGCATCAAAGACAAACTTCGACAGCACTGGGAACCGAAGATCAAAGAGAAATTCGAGCGGATTGTTCGGCAAGGTCGAACCATCGCTAGTGAGGGCGACAAAATTACGAAAGTAATTATCGTTCTCGATGAAAAAGGGACTTTGATTCGTGTTCAAGTCGTTAGCCGCTCGGGAGTTACCGATTTGGATGACGCGGCCGTCGAAGCATTTCGAGCAGCCGCCCCCTTCCCCAATCCGCCAAAAGGGATCGTCGAAGAAGACGGAACAATTAAGATTCGCTGGGACTTCGTTCTCGAAGCCTAAGGCCGAGAAAGATTTGGCTCCGAACCAACCGGTTCCATTTCACTTTCCACATAGAAATGACCCATCGGCGACATAGACGTTGCGCTTTTCGCGACGCCTGGGTTAGCCCTTCTCAACTTTCATGGGAAACACTATGGGGAAACAAAACATGTTTTTGGGTATTGTGCTTGCTACTGTTGGCCTTCTCATTCTTGTCCAGAGCATATTCAAGATCGACCTTCCGATTTTTCGAATTTTAATCGGCGTCGGTATCGTGTATCTCGGCGTGAAAATGGTATTTGGCTCTTTTGGACTTG
>JAXMMN010000604.1:0-3650 GCA_034366485.1 Bdellovibrionales bacterium | reverse complement strand
CTTTCTGCTGGCGCGCCGACGGCACTCTTCATACCCGATCCGTCTAACGTGGATTTCCCCATCGACGGAGCCGTATTTTGTTTCCAACGCTACCCAGAACTCGTTTCTTGGATGGAGCTTGAAAGTTTTTAAGGAGCAACTCATGACACACATGAAATCACGACGCAGATTTTTGAAGTCCCTCGGTGCCACTGGAGGCATCGCTTGGAGCGCCACAGCTTGGACCAGCACGTTTTTGGTGAACACGCTTTGGCCGACGTCCGCTCGTGCGGCTTCAAATCTTGCTATTCGAGTCAGTGCAAAACCTCGAGCTGTTTCGCTGTTTCCAGATCGTGACACTGATGTTTGGAGCTACGACGCCCAGGTCAAAACGGGAAATCAAAATCGCGTCCGAGCTTCCGGAAAAGGTTTTCTCGGTCCCGTCATCGAAGTCCGCACTGGCGAACGCCTTGCTGTTGAGTACGTGAATGAGATTCCAGAGGAGAGTATTATCCACTGGCATGGCTTGGATGTTGCCGCCGATCAAGATGGGCATCCACATCATACAGTTCCATCGGGTGGAACCTATAACTATGATTTTGAAATCGCCAATCGCGCCGGCCTCTACTTCTTTCACCCTCATCCTCACGGGAAACTCGGCAATCAAGTCAATCGCGGACTTGTTGGCGTGATGATCGTCCGAGATGACGAAGAGGATTCCCTAGGACTTCCTCGCGATCGCGATGAACACCTCGTGTGCATTCAAGATCGTCGTGTGAATGCCGATCGACAGTTCGAATATCTCACCGGGGGGATGCACGACCGAATGATGGGAATGCATGGCAACCGACTTTTTCTGAACGGTGAATTGAACCAAGTGATTCGGGCGCGACAGGGTACCCAACGACTACGTATTTTGAATGGATCCAACGCGCGAATCTATAATCTTGCCTGGTCGGACGGTCGCGAACTTGAAATCATCGGTACAGACGGCGGTCTACTTGAGAAAGCACACAAAACTCAGTCGATACTTTTAGCGCCAGCAGAACGCCTTGATGTTCTCGTTGATCTCAGCGACTTCACCGCTGGACAAACCCTTTCTCTGCAAAGCGTTCCGATTGCGGGTACAGCCGGCAAGCCCTTTGACGTGATGACTCTTGAAGTAACAAGTGAAAAAGGCGTTTCTTATTCCGCACCGATGCAGCTCTCTAAAGTCGATCTGATTGCAGAACTTGAGGCTGTGAACTTGAATTCACCCAAGTCCTTTCAGCTGATCCCAACAAGGGATCACGGCTGGACGATCGATGGTCTTCCCTACGATATGCATGGCGCTTCGCCGAAAGAAACCGTTCGCTTTGGCGACACAGAAATTTGGGAGTTCGACAACACTCTCGCGGGCATGCCACACCCAATCCATGTTCACGGCACTCAGTTTCAAGTTCTATCCCGCCAATCAGGCAAGTTCACCGGAGCAATGGATCTTGGCTGGAAGGACACGGTTCTTCTGATGCCTGGAGACAAGGTTCGCGTCATCAAGCGCTTCAATACTCATAAGGGCATGTTTGTTTATCACTGCCACAACCTTGAACATGAAGACATGTCCATGATGAGAAACTTTATTATTCAGTAATTGGCGTTAGCCGTAGCCAGTCTTGTTTATTGAGAGGGCGAAGTCCGTGCTTCGCTCTTGCCTCGTCACACCGAGGACGACGAATTCCATTCTCGTAGGATGCTTCGAACTTTCTGCACGTCGAAGACCTGTTCTCGTAAATCGTGCACTCAACAAACTTTCCGACGATGCCCTTGAGGGCGACACACTTCGGGTGATGTTTATCTTCTGTGCCCTTCATTGAACGCTGAAACTGATTCCCCTCGCTCCACATTCCCAATGGGACAGCGGACGAATGGTCTTTCAGTTCCGCCTCGCGCCAATAGAAAGCGACTCGAAAAGCGGCACAGCAAGCTCCACATTTTTGACACGGATGAACCGTCATCACATAAGCGTTGCAGACTATTGGAAAGACAACAAACTCCCTAGAGCCAGGCACCTGGCCCCTGGTCCAGTTATGCCATTTTCCCGTCAACCAAGACGATCTGCCTCGTGGCACGAGCCGCGAAACCTGGATCGTGAGTGACCAGAATCACAGTGGTCTTATCCTCTCGATTGGTTTTTTCAAACAAGCTCATGACGATTTCACCGTTGACTGTGTCGAGCGAGCCCGTCGGTTCGTCTGCAAACAAATAGCGCGGCCGCATTGCTAACGCACGTGCGATTGCGACTCTTTGCTGCTCGCCTCCCGATAACTGCCGTGGAAGGCGATTCTTCTTATCCGACAATCCAAATTCGTCGATCAACCCATGCGCTCGCTCGACGTATTCTTTGATTGCGACACCTTTCGTCGCTGCTTTTCTCGCTGGCATCAAAACATTTTCAAGCGCAGTGAGTTCTGGAAGCAAATAGTGAAACTGGAACACAAAGCCAATCGAGCGATTTCGCAATTCGTGAAGGGCTTCACTAGAGATATCGGAGATGTCATGATTATCGATCAAAACTTTCCCTGACGTCGGAAAATCCAACGCGCCCAGCAAGTAAAGCAGCGTCGACTTCCCGGAACCAGATCTCCCCGTCAGCGCAACAAATTCACCTTCTTTGATAAGAAAATTTAGTTCGTGAAGCACCTTTGTTGGAGGTTCGCCAAAGGACTTCGAAACTTGCACGGCTTCCAATGCCATTACTCGGCCCCCGATCGGATGATATCAATCGGTGTCAACTTTCCAGCGGCCCTCGCCGGCATGAGGCTGGCGAATGCTGATGAAAATGAACCAAACAAGAAGGCTCGAACATAAATCATTGGGTCAAAACTGACCTTCATATATGTGCCACCACCCATCGGCCCACCGAAACGAACTTGCTCGAGCCCGAGACAAGCGACGTACCCCAAGGCAAGTCCCAAGGCTGAACCAACGACGCCCAGAATTATTCCCTGTAAGAAAAATAGTTTAAGTATGTCGCCCTGCTCGTAACCAATCGAGCGAAGAATCGCGATTTCTTTTTTCTTCTGCGAAACAACGACGTTCAAAATATTATAGATCCCAAAGCCTGCGACCAATAAAATGACTGCAATCATTAGATATCTCGTCGCATCTTGAATCTGAAACACATTCAAAAACGCCGCATTGATTTCGTCCCAGCTTTCAACCTTATCGACCGACACAGCCTGCCAGTCATGAGCCACATCGCGCGCACGATTAAAATCCCAAAGCCTGACGGCGATGTTATTAATTTCATCCTGCTGGCCTGACAATCGCTGCACATCGATCAATGCCGCAAAGGCGGTCGAGTCGTCCAACTGTCTGTTACCCGTTTCGAAGGTGCCGATAATCTTAAAAGGCGTGGGACGACCACGTCCGTTGGAAACGAAAATCGTCGAACCGTCCGTAGAGCCAAGCTTTTTCAATAGCCCGGTACCGACAATCAATCGATTTCCACCAGTAGAAACATCGGTGAACTTTCCCGTCTGAACATAGTTTTCAATGTTTGTGACTTTCACCTGCATCGCCGGTTCTGAACCAATGAGTCGACCGTTGGCAGAAATCGCTCCAAGACTAAATAAAACTTGGCTAGAAAACTGTGGAGAATACGCTTCCACTCTTGGGTCATGTCCAAGAAT
>JAXMMN010000603.1:0-5307 GCA_034366485.1 Bdellovibrionales bacterium | reverse complement strand
AAAGCCATGGGTCTATGATGAAGAAAAAACGACCGAAAATCACCCTCTCTTCGAAACTTGATCTATTGAAAGACGCATTGAAGGGTTCAGTGACCGAAAAACTTGGTCGAAGATTTGAGTGGCCTGAACCATCCGAAGCCTCGCTTAAAAACCTCGCAGCGACAGAACGCCTGATTTACCGCGCGTTTCCGAAGTTTGTGATGGAAATTGCGCGGCGCTACTTTCGGTTGGAAGTCGAAGGGCTAGAAAATATTCCGCGACGCGGCGCCGGCATCATTGCGCCAAATCATTCCGGATATTCGGGCTTTGATGCCCTTTTACTAGCACATGAAATCCATCGTGGGTCCGGCCGATTGCCGCGAATTCTTACCCACCACTTCTGGTTTTTAACCAAAGCCACTGCGATTCCAGCAGAAAAAGTCGGCTTCATCGAGGCGACAACTGAGAACGGTCTTCACCAGCTCGGCCGAAACAATTTAGTAATTTTGTTTCCCGAAGGGGAACACGGAAACTTTAAGCCAACGGCAAAGCGCTATCATCTTCAAGAGTTCAAACGCGGCTTCATTCGCATGGCGCTTGAAAAGCAGTGCCCAATTATTCCGGTGCTGGTCATCGGTGCCGAAGAAACACATATTAATTTGGCGCAGCTGAAATTGACGAAATTTCTTCGAGGCGCGGTGCTTCCACTTCCTCTCAACGTCATTCCCCTTCCTGCAAAATGGATCATCAAATTTCTGCCGCCCATTCACCTTCCCTATAAGCCTGACGCACAAAATGATCGCGAATTGGTGCGGGAAATCGCCGATGAAATTCGCGAATCCATGCAGCGCGCGCTGTCGGCAGAAGTAAAGAAACGCGAATCTGTATTCTGAAATTCTCATTTTCGATGCCAAATTGCACCGTAGCAGCCAATGCTGACACGGGTTTCCGACGATGGCGCACTTTGATCTCGGCGTTCTGACACTAATTCCAAATTGAGTCTTCGCGCTAAAAGTGAACCGATTAAATGGAACCATGATACAGAGCGGCTTTCCTCCATTTCGTTTTTACTCGCACTTCGAATTGATTTTCTCTTGGCCTGCTTGTCGCAATACGGTCGCTCCGTCCGAACAAAGATACCAAACACTAAACGCTCTAACGGAGATTTTATGAAACACCTCGCACTCAGCATTTTCACGACGACCATTTTGACACTAGGTTTTTCCGCACTCACGGCGCCTGCTGCGCAAGCACGCTCGATCGACCCAACAAAAGTTGTTGCGATCGTTGAAGGTTATGAACATGACATCCAACAAATTGCATTGCTTGAAGATGGCCGTCTGCAAGTGAAGAACGTCGACGGCAAAGTCACCACAAAACGCCTATCAGCTGCGGCAACTGCAAAACTGACCACGGCAGCACGCGATCTTGCGAATATTGAAATCGTTGAAACTCATCATCAAATCGTTTGCATGATGATGCCGCAACCAACGCTGAGCGATCTTTCAGTACCAACATATGATTGGGAAAAAGGAACTTTCAATCGCTCGATGCGCAAAATTTTGGGCGCCAGCGGCTGCTGGGTTTCTGACAAAGTTGCACCGAAAGAAGAGTACAATCTTGGCCCCGCGCAAGTTCTTCGCGGTCAGCTTGTTATCTTGGCGCTTGCGACATTGAAATAATCTGAGACGTAAGACGACTAGCGCCGAATATCGTCCGCTTTGTCGGAGCCAATTTCGTCGACGATGGCTTGCCAGGCAGAGATCACAAAACCGGGATTCCCGGGATCTCTGCCAACCATCAATCTCGTAATCACCATTGCGATTGTTACACTGGCAATGAGCAGCAAAACATACTCGACCACGACTTGCCCACGCTCACCGAGACGGGTAACTTTTGATGATGTCGAATGATCCAAAAGCATCTCCAGACTCAAAATCTTCGCAAGAACCACAGGCTTCGCCAGTGAATGGCGAATCTAGCGCTGCTAGATCTTCATTTTCGGGCATCTTGCGCCGAAAGCAAATCTTAATTCCACTGGCAGTTTTATTCGTTCTTATAGCGTCTGCGACGTGGTTTTACTCGCAAACAACTAGCCGCCTTCACAATGCCTCGAGTGAGCCCGACCCAATGGCGGGCGATCGCCCCGAGGCTCCCGCACTTGAACTGACATCGACGGACGGCGGAAAAATTTCACTTCAAAGTCTGAAAGGCAAAGTCGTACTGATTGGATTTTGGGCCTCGGACTGCACCACCTGCCTCTTGGAACTTCCCGCGTTCGAAGAAATTCGAAAACGTTACGCAAGCGAAGGTCTCGAAGTCTTGGCGATCAGCCTTGATTCAGACATTGTTGGCGGAAAATCTGCCAAAGATACGGCGAAAGAAGTTTGGGAGCGCGGTGGATTTAAAACTGGTTCGTATCTTGATGCCGGACGAGCCACTGCCTCTGCTTTAAAAATTGAAACCCTGCCAAGCGCTGTCGTGCTCGATCGGCAGGGTCGAATGGCGTTCAATTCTTACGGCGCCAATGACTGGCTTTCGCCAGAGACCGCAAGACTTATCGAAGACCTTCTGCTTGAGGAGTAATTCCGCGAATCAAGTTATATACCTTGAGCGCAGTCTCCTCGAGCTTTGATTCCAATTCGCTCGCTTGAATCGCGACAACATGATCGCGCCCCAGACGCCCTGTCGGAAGCGTCTCAGGAGTCCAAGAAAGCCCCTGCGACACAAAGCAAAGGTCGAATGTTTCGTCTGTCGGGTAAATCATCACGTAGAGACTGATGCCCGCTGAGCGAGGCCATGCATCGGTCAAACTTTGAGTCTTTGTGCGAAGCTCAAAATAGAACTTCAGCGCTAAAGCTTCTTGGCTTTGAGAAAAATAAAGTCGAAGTGGGCCATCAAACACAGCCCCATTGAAGGCTGGGGAATAGTAGGGCGACTGCGTGATATAAAGTCGGCCTTCTAATTCTGAGCTCGGCGCCATCCGTGTCGCAGTCTCTTGCATTTTGTCTCCAGATAACCCCATAGCCATGGGGATTCGGGTTTTTAAAAAATCGACACCCCTCCAGCATCCTGCCGCGAGGGGATGTCACTTCAAAGCCTAGGCAACCCGCCGATGAAAACGCAAATTTTTTTTAAGACCATTTAAGATTTCACCGATATTTTGCCGGTCGCGCGCCATCGAAAATACGAAACCGAGTTCTTTCAGGTACTTGAACATAACCTCAGGTGTCGCTCAGGATCTTCACACGACCTAAAGATGTCCAATTGACGAGCACTCTCAACTGTAAATGGGACTTCCGCTTCGCCAAACGGACTTAACCGCGGCGTGCGAACGCTTCGGTCCGACTTCATAAAATAGATCGGTCAAGGTCGCTCCGGGGCGAAGGCAAATGAAGTCCGCCTCAGCACCAAGAGTGAGATGACCGTGGGTCTTTTCAAGGCCTAGTGCACAAGCCGCATTGTAAGTGTACGCACAGAGAACCTCGGGAAGAGTCATTTGCATCGCGGTTCGCGCAAGTACTCCTACTAACGCCAAATCAAGCCCCGGGCTGCTTCCTGGATTGTGATCCGTCGCAAGCGCCACCCTCGCACCGGAAGCGATCAAAGCGCGAGCTTTCGGATACGGAAGCCGAGTGTAAAGATCAGCCGCTGGCAAAAGAACAGCGACCGTGTTCGAGGATGCAATTTTTTTGAAATCTTCTTCGCTTGCTTCAATCACGTGATCCACCGACTTCGCACCGAGCGCTGCACCCAATTGCGATGCCCCCGTCCGAGTCAATTGATCGGCGTGAACGGTGAAATCCAGTCCAAGCGCTTTTGCGCGCTCAAAAAACTCGCGCGAGCGTGAAATGGAAAACGCCCCACGTTCGATGAAACTATCAAGACGGATGCCTTCTTTTTTTAAAACTGGAAAGATTTTGTTCTCGATTTTCTCTAACCAAGAGGCCTCTGTTTCACCTTCGGGAATCGAATGTGCTGCGAGGCAAGTAATCAACACGCGAGGCAGTTTTTTGCTACTCAACGCCATCGCGCGAAGCTTAATGAGAAGCTTCAAATGCCGAAGCTCCTCTTGCACCGTCGCGGCGTAGCCCGTCTTGATTTCGACAATGGAAACGCCTTGGCTTGCAAACTCCTTTAGACGCGCAGTCATCTGTTTCAACAGGCTTTCGTCTGAAAAGCCTTTGGTGGCCCTAACAGTCGAGCGAATTCCCCCGCCCGCTTCGGAAATTTGCAAATAGGAATCACCCCGATTGCGCTGCTCGAACTCTTCTTTTCGATCGCCTCCATACAAAAGATGGGTGTGGCATTCCACAAACGCCGGCAATACCTCCGCTTTTCCAAGCGAAACTTTTTCGACCTTTGCTTTTCCTACAAGCTGCTTACGAAAACTCGCGGTCCACTGCTTTTCTGGCCCGATCCATACAATACGACTGGATGCCACCTTGGCTTTTTCCACTATTTCAACAAGCATGGCCTGTGGCGCAGACGAAGAAGCCAAATGACTTCCATCTACATAGCGACCTTTGGAGGAAACAAATCCAGCGAAAGAATGAAGGCGTGAAATTTGATAAAACAAAATGTATCTCACGATAAAAAACCTTTCAGCTTTTTCCAGCCATCACCATATGGCGGATATCGAACCTTGAGATCTAACGAGTAGGACTTTATAACCACAGACTTTGCGTGGCTGAATGTGGTGAAGCCCCACTTTCCGTGATAGCTTCCTAGTCCGCTTTCGCCAATCCCGCCAAAAGGCAAAAGCGGATTTGCAACGTGAATCAACGTATCGCCCGAAGTACCACCGCCAAATGGATACCGTCGAAGCAGTCGATCACTTTGTCCCTGATCTTCCCCGAGGACGTACAAGGCCAAAGGCCGCGGATACCGTTCTATAATTGCATCCAAATCAGACTCCTTACTCCAGGAGTAGACTGGCAGGATCGGGCCGAAAATTTCTTCGCGCCAAACTTTGGCTGTCGATAAATCGGCCTCCACCAACGTGGGAGAAAAGCTTTTCGTCGACCGATCCCTGGTTCCGCCCACAAGAATTTTGCATTCTGCTAAAAGCGAATCCAGCCGATCAAAATGTTTTTCAGAAACAATCTTCGAAAGCGACGTGGATCGAAGCGGATCGACTCCATAGAAATCCTTTATCACGCCTGGGAAAGCCTCTAGAAAACGCTGGCGATTTGTTTCGTGCAAAAGAAGGTAGTCTGGCGCAATACAAGTTTGACCGGCGTTCATAAACTTACCCCAGATCAAACGCCGGAGAGCGACATCGAAATTTTTTGAATCTGTCGCAAACGGTCCAAAAATGCAGGGACT
>JAXMMN010000602.1:0-8516 GCA_034366485.1 Bdellovibrionales bacterium | reverse complement strand
ATGTCGTGATGTCGGTGCAAAATGTCTAAAATCCATTCGATGATGGATATTGGAAAGCGGTCGATGATGAATAGTCAGACCGCTCTTCAGACGTCTGGTCACAACATCGCCAACAAAAGCACTGAAGGCTTTTCTCGTCAGCGCGTTGAAATTCAAACGAACGTTCCTATCGGCACCGGAAAAACTCGCTACGGTATGGGCTCTAAGACCGCCGCCGTTACACGCGTTAACAATTCTTTCCTCGAGCGCCAGATCGGAAACGAGCGATCACTTTCGGGTTTCTACGACGGCAAAGCGGAAGCGATGGCGCGTGTCGAGCAAGTCTATAACGAACAACAAAATAAGGGCCTCAATCAATTTGTCGCGGACTTCTTTAGTTCCGTACAGGAAATGGCCAACAATCCAGAAAGCTTGGCGACCAGAACTCAAGTGCGCGAGACGGCCGATTTTTTGACGAAAGATTTCAAGCGAGTCCATTCGCAGCTGACCGATATTACCAGAGATCTGGATCAGCAAATCGTCAGTCAGCTGGACGAAGTGAACTCGATGGCTAAAGAAGTGGCCAACTTGAATGAAAAGATCCAGCAAGTTGAACTTTCCGGCGGTCACGCCAATGACGAACGCGATCGCCGCGAATTGCTGGTGAAGCAAATCGGTGACCGGATCAATATTCGCTGGGCAGAAGGCAAGGACTCGACCGTCACGATCACGGCGGGAAACTCGGCGGTTCTTGTCGCTGGGTACGATGCTAAACGCCTCGAAGCGAAAGGCACGCCAGAGACCGACACCAAGGGCGAAGGCAATGTCGACATTTTCTATATCAACAATGAACGTGCGACGCCGGTGGCAGTTACAAATCAGTTTGTCGGCGGAAAAGTCGGCGGCCTTTTGGATGTACGTGACAAAGTTGTCACCGAGCTTCTGACAGATCTCGACAAAATGGCGTACTCGTTTGCGGCCAATCTCAATGAAGTGCATCGGCAAGGTTTTGATGTTTATAACCGAACCAATCTCGACTTCTTTGAACTGCCGCAGAACATTCGTCATGCATCTGCAAACATGAAAGTGTCTAATTCAATTCTGGAAGACGTCGGACGAATTGCCACTGGCGGTCAAATGTCAGCCCCCGGCGATAACCGAGTAGCTTTAAAAATGGCGCGTCTTCAGCAAGACAAAGTGATGGGCGGAGAAAGCACGCTCGACGAATTCTACAATAGCGTTGTCGGCAAGGTAGGTATTCAGGCAAAACGTGCCGAGACCTCCAGTGATTCTCAGCGCGACATCGTGAAGCAGCTTGGAAATATTCGCGAAAGTATCAGCGGCGTCAGCCTTGATGAAGAGGCGACGAAGTTAATTGAATATCAAAAGTCTTTCGATGCCAGTGCGCGATTGATTCGAACAGCGGATGAAATGTTTGATACGGTCTTGAACTTGAAACGAATGTAGTAGGGTAAGCGGCTATGCGGATCGCAGATAAAATGAACTACGATCAAGTGAACTCGGGTTTGCAAAAAAACCGGAGCGAACTTTCTGAGCTGCAAAACCAAGCGGCAACGCAAAAACGCGTCAATAAGCCAAGCGACGATCCGCTTGCGACAACCCGTGTGCTTTCGGCGCGAACGAATATCAATGCTAGTCAGCAGTATATAAAGAACATCAATCAAGCGAAGACGTTTTTAGAGTATTCCGATCAGTCTCTAGGGGAGTTGACGGAGATTCTTGTTCGGGCCAAAGAACTTGCGATCGGTCAGGCCACCGATGGCGGGGCCAATGCGGCTTCACGAGCGGTGACGGCAACCGAGGTCGAACAGCTGATTGGACAATCAGTCCAAGTCGGCAATCGCAAACTCGGCGATCGATTTCTTTTTGGCGGCTACAAGACGACGGATGCTCCTTTTGATCCAAAGGGTGGGTACAAAGGCGACAACGGAGAAATTCGTGTGGCCATCAATAAAGAGGCCGATGTCTCGATCAACGTTCCAGGAAGTCGTGTCTTCCTCGGGCAAGGCATTCGTGGCTCTCGAGGTTCGGGTGCCACGGGAAGCGGGGTTTCGCCCGGTGTGTCACCAAATTCTTTAGATGGGGCATCGCCTAAAAACGAAGCGACTTTACGTGGTCCTGCGCAGGCTTCGACAACAGAATCTGGAGTGCCTGTTTCTTCTTCGCAAAGTCAGCTCTCTGCGACCTGGCGCAATGATGGTACCAATGTTTTTGCAGTTCTCCAGGATCTGGAAGTGAGTTTGCGTACGAACTCGAAAGAAGGGGTTCAGGACTCGCTTGACCGTCTTGATGAGGCTTTGGCGCAAGTTGTACTGGCCCGATCGGAAGTCGGGTCGCGACTTGCGACGCTCAACAGCGGAACCGAGAACCTAACAAAAGGTGTGATCGATTCGAAGTCCCTCGCCTCCAGTATGGAGGACGTCGACACCTTCGAACTCGTGTCAAATCTTACGAAATCTGAAAGTACCTTAAAAGCCTCGCTCGAATCTTCAGGCAAATTGATCCAACCTAGCCTTCTTGACTTCCTTCGGTAGCAAAAGTAGCTAAAGCGTCGCTTCATTTCATCCGTTAAGGGGAATGTAGTTCTTATTTCGATGAGTGTTCACGGATCGAAACTCTTCTGCAGTCATGATTTGAAAATCACTGATTACAATTGAGCTTCCGTCCAGACTTCGCCGAGGTGAGGGATCGTTGTTTAGTTAGACGTTATTTAACTATACGGACACTTTGACCAGGACGTTGAAGGAGACCCGAATGCTGGTTCTAACCAGAAAACTCGGCGAATCGATTGCAATTGATGACCACATCAAAATCCGCGTTGTTCAAATAAAGGGCAAGCAGGTGCGATTGGGAATCGAAGCGCCGAAAGACACGAAAATTCATCGCGAGGAAGTTTACCTTGCGATTCAAAGCCAAAACACAGAATCCGTGAACACGACGAGTGAATCCACACGAGCTGTTGCAAAGCTATTGAAGCCTTAGGGTAGAAACGAGAATGCCGTTTTCGGCTGAGTGCCCACTCGATCAGGGTCGCAAAACCGGCGCGTTATTACGCGCCGCGCTCTTTTCCACAGTCCGGGCACAGCCTTATCCAGGGCTTTTCCCGCAGTTTTCCGCTTGTTTTACACAGCCTGTTCCACTTTCACCTTCTTTTTACTTGCCGCCATTTAAAACACCTCACTACGCTAAGTAGTAAGGGTCGGGTCCTAGGTCGGGTTGTTGATTTTAGTCAGATCAATTCACCGAACATAGGCTCCGAAGTGTCTTTGCAATTGAAAGCATTAGAAGTCGTCTTCTAGATGAGGTCGGCCCTAGGGTTGAAACAAGGACACTGAAGAAGAGGGAGCCCAAGGCTTGGGCGTGAAGGGGTAGTATGGCGGCAATGCAAATTCAAACGTCGCGATTCGGGATGGTTCAGTGTCTGGAAGAAGATTTAATTTCTTTTCCAGAAGGAATTCTCGGGTTCGCAGATCTTCGTCGATTTGTACTTGTAGATGACCCATCAGATGAAATTTTCGCTTGGCTACAAAGCTGCGAAATTCCACAGATCGCATTCCCCGTGCTCGAACCAGAGCTGTTCACTGCTAACTATCAATTGAATTTGACGAAGCACGATCTTGAAAGCCTCGACATGAAATCATCGGCAGGCACGAGAACTTTCGCCATCATCACAGTGCCAGAAGATCCAACGCAAATGACAGCCAACGTGAAAGCGCCAATCGTGATCAACGTTGCTAAGCGAATGGCTCGACAAATCGTTCTTCAGGACAACAACTTGGCTATTCGCGAACCCATTTTTGCAAAGCTGCAAAGCCGAGTCGTGCAGACGCCGCAGTTGGCGATCAAGACGCAAGCCTCTGACTGGGGTGTTGCAGTTCGTCTTCCTTCGCGCAGTGGCGAACCAGAAGCTTCGATTTAGAAATTTAATCTAATCCGACCTGCCGAGTTTCGACTTCAATTTAATTTTGAGGTCGCCAAACCATTTAGAGCATTTCGAGAAGGCTCCGGGAACACTTGCCAGCTTGGTGACAGGTGCTTCGCCAGCTGTGGCCGTTGAGGCTGACGCAGAAACAGTGGGCGATTCGTTTGCCGGCGCGACGGGAGTTACCTGAACGGTAGCCACTGGAACTGGCTTTGTTACTTGCGCCAGTTCGACCACCGGCGGAGCAAGGCGCTTTTTTAATTCAACGGCGAATTCTGGGTTTTGCCTTGCGAGATCGGAAGCCACCGCTGGTGCTTCGAAGAGTGGACGTAGGCTCTCTAGAAGGTTTGGATCGAAATCTGGTTGGCCTTTGAGGACTTTGTACAGCCGACCAAGTTTTTCATCTGGCGGTAAGGGGCTGCTATCGGCCCGCACATTGAAGCCTGCCGACTGAAGACCTCGGATCATGGTCCGACCACGTGACTCCCTAATGACTTCGTCGGCTTGAATTTGAAAAGTCTGGGCCAACAATGCTTGCGCCTCTTTTGGAAGAGAGGAACTGCTTTGTGATTCAAGGATGCCAATTGCATCTTCAAGAATTCGGTCGGAAGCGCGAGTTCTCCAGTCCCGAATTCGTTTCAAGCGATTTGTAATTGCCGTGAAGGAGGAAGGAATCAAAGGATTGTGTTTTGCCAGTTCACGCAGTGCTCGCATTGCATGACCGGTTTCGACTTCGTCGGGGTACCTGGTATTTACCAACGTTCGAACGAGACCTTTTTCGATTTTCTGTTTTGAATCACCTGAAAATACGTCGAGATCTAAGCCGATGTCGACCCAGGTGCCGAGAGCCTTCGGATTGATTCCCTCTTTTTGCGTCGCAGTCAAAGTTGCCAGTGAAGAGGCAAATGATTCGAAGGCCTCAGTTGTTGCTTTTTGCGCGTCCCCCAGCAGATAGCTGCGTTTGGAGACTTGAGTTCTCATTTTCAGTCGGTGCATGTTAACAATCTGATCAAGTGAGTTCTGCCGAAGTGTGGCTTGGAGGTAAGCATCCATCGGCAGTGACTCGCGCAAGAGATTAAACTTGCCTGGGTTTTCTTCGAAGAACCGGTCCCAGTCAGTCGTCACTTCAATCAGAATTCGCTCGTCTTCAAAGAGATCTTTTACCGCACTGACTCCTTTGGGGCCACGGTCGCGCAGGTACTCAAGTCCTTGTCTTGAAATCGCAGGTAATGGCATGTCATCAGGACCGGCCGTGTAACTGACAAGGTCGGCGATTCTTCGATCGAGAAATTCTGTTTTCAGTTCTGGATAGCGATCGACAGCTTCGAGCCATTTTTTTAACTGTCCCTCTTTGTTTCCTGCCTGGTAGCGCATGAGGTCTTCCCAAACTTTTTTGTCAGTGACTTTCGCCAGCTTCGCGAGTGCGGTTGGATTGCCGGGAATTTCTTGTAAGAGGATTGCCGCGGCCGCTCGATATCTGGCGGCTGGGTCTTTCGACCCGAGTGCGAGATCGGCCAGGTGGTTTTGAACTTCGGCGTCGTACATGCTGACGGCTTGAAGCAACCGTACGCCAGAGGCAATTTCAGTTCCAGCGGGGTTTGAGGTCATCGCTTTGCGAATAGCTGGTCCGGCGAATTTCTGGAGGTCCGGCGTAATTTCCGCCGTCAATGGCCCTTTGCTGACCGCTGCGGAGACCTTTTCAAAGAAGCGAGGATTTTCCAGAAGCGCTTTTTCTATGACTGGTGCATGGGCCAAATCTTCCGAGTACTCCATCGTGTTCTCTAGATATTCGGTTCCAACAAGTGCCGACAAGACTTTCGCTGTTTGTTCGCGGGTGAGGTTTCCCATTGTATACAGCTTTCTCGAGATAAAGCCCTGCTCCAGGTATCCCGTGTCGCCTCTTGGATCGACGTAGTGATCGCAACAATATTTCAGCAAAAGCTCTCGCGTGCGTATGGGATCAGATACTGAGTATTTTTCGATGGCTTGGCGAAGGCGTGTTTGGGATTGTCGGTCCTGTAACAGCTTCTCCATTTCGGCAAACGTTATATCCTGGGACCATGCGGCCGGCGATAACATGCAAAGCGCTAGCACATAGACGAATAACCTAGGCGTGCTAGAATTTGTGCGCTGCTGATATAATCTCATCGCACCTATTTCTTCGGTCTTTTTTGTGTGCCAGCCGGTCCAGGTTTTCAATAAAAGACTGAGCAAGGCGACAAACGTCTAGACTATCTACTTCCAGACTCAATTTGAGACCCGAGGCACCCGATAGGTGTTTAAGCCAGTAAGGCTTTTCCTAGGGAGGCCAGGACGGTGCCCGCCAAGGAAGGGTTTTGGGATGTCCAAATCACGATCTGCGTACTGGTTCGCACTTGTTGCGCTTCTCGCTACAATTTCATTCGATACAGATTCTGCATTCGCTCAGACAGAAGGCGCCGACTTGCGCGAAGTGCCCACCATCTTCGATGTTCGCAAGTCTTTGCCGATGGAGCCGACCGAGCCTGTGTATCACGACTTCTACATCAATGCTGGAAGTGAGGCCGGATTCAAGCGTGGTCAATATTTGCCAATTCAGCGTGCCCTTCCGGTGCATGATCCTATTCAAAACAAGCAACAGGCTATTTTGACTGTGCCGGTCGGCAAAGTGTTCGTGATCCATGTCGATCGCGGACTGACGGTCGCGCGATTGGTTCAGGAACTTTCCGGCGACGAGCGTCCAACGCTCGACTTTGAGGCGATCATGATTGGCGATCGCGTCGACATGAAGGGCATTTCCACGGTTGCTCCCAAACCGAGTGGAAAAAAGCGCACTGATCGGCGATTGATTGAGGCGACCGATGTGGCGAGTAAAGTTGAGACCGAATTGGACAATCGAGTGGCAGAGTCTCCGGCGTTGAGCCCTGCGGTGGCGGTCCAGCCGAGTGTGCAATCTCTACCGGCAAAGCCAGCACAAGAATTGAAACCTGCACCCTCCACAGTAAAATCTGGTGCAACAGATGCCGTCAGCCCGCCTGAACGAGTGACACAGCCGGTTCCTCCGCCTACAGCTTAAGGGCATGAGCCCAGAAAACAATTTGTCTGCAAGTCCATTTGCCGTTGCCATCATCAAAAACTTGGATCGAAGCCAAGAAGATGAAGCGACGGCGATTCTTTTTGAGTTCGGCGCTGAAGGTGTTTCCGAAGACCTTCCGTTTATTCAGCGTGATCTTCGCTATGATCCCGAGCTTGTCGCTTCGAAGGATATGATTTTAAAGGCTTACTTTTCTAATCCGCCAAGCGAGCAGGTGCGACTTGCTTTAGAGGCGGCGCTTCGTCATTTGAATTCAAGAGTTGTCATGAACGTGACTCTCGAGGCCCATCGGGACTGGTTAGAAGAATGGAAAAAGGGTTTTGTTCCGTTTCAATTTGCCGATCCTTTTTGGGTTGTGCCGAAATGGTGTCAACCGCCCAAGGGTCTTTCTGGCGAACACACTCTTTGGATGGATCCTGGAATGGCGTTTGGAACTGGAACTCACGAGACAACACAGCTGGCGGCTGCGCTCACGGTCGAATGGATGACAAAGCGGATGGACGCGCGTGAACCAAACGCGAAGGTTTTGGATGTTGGAACTGGAACGGGAATTTTGGCGCTGATCACCGAGCGCCTCGGGGCAGACGTCGCGATCGGTTTGGATATCGATCCCGAAGCGCGACGCACGGCCAGAGAAAACTTAGAGCTCAACAAAGCGAAGAAAACTTTCATCGACGATCGCGACATCGCCGAAGTGGCAAAAGAGTGCGTCGCAAAAGAATCCTTCTACAATCTGACAATTGCCAACATCATTGATGGAGTATTGTTGGTGTTAGCGGCCGACCTTGCCGCAACCGTTGGCCCGCGAGGCACGATGATTCTTTCTGGAATTTTAACGGATCGCGAAGATGAGTTTCATCGGGAATTCGCAGCGAAAACAGGGCTCGAAGAGCAGCGCCGAATTCGGCGTGGAGAATGGTGCGCATCGATTTGGTATAAGCCAGCATGAGGCGCTACTGGGTAGAAGAGGAAAGCTTTCTAGGGTTTCACGTCGGCGCCGAAGTGCGATTGAGCGGCGATACACTTCATCACGTGCGCGACGTCTGTCGGCAAACAGTCGGGGACAAGTTCGAGGTTTTAGCAAATGGCGCCGCTTATTTGGTAGAGGTCACGGCCGATTCGAAACGCGAAATGCAAGCAGTGATTCTTGAAACTCGAGAAATCGAACAGTTGCCTTTTCCGCGTGTGCGATTGGCGCTTGCGATCCCGCGCTTTAACGTGTTCGAAGGCGTCCTAGAAAAAATGGTCGAAATGGGCGTCGAAGGCGTGCAGCCACTTTTCAGCGACAATAGCTTCTTGCGCACTGACACCGAAGCCTGGCGTAGCAAAGAGTCTCGCTTTCAGAAAATTATCCAAGGCGCCACTCAGCAAACGGGACGTGGCGAGAAAATGCAGCTCTCCCAAGCCGTTAAATTGGCTGATTTCGTACAAGAATTGCGGTCGCAAATTAACCGAGGCGACAGTGTTGCGGGTCTTTTTGCTTATGAGATTGGCACCCTGCCGGTCCGCGAGGCTCTACAG
>JAXMMN010000601.1:0-2230 GCA_034366485.1 Bdellovibrionales bacterium | reverse complement strand
AGCTCGGCTCCCGCTTGGGTCGCGCGCCTATGAAGATAGCTATGAGACTTTGCAAATTCACGGAACGCCAGGTTTTTCAAATACTCTTGAACGACATCATCCAGCGGATCGCGAGAGGGTTCGACTTTGGGGAGCTCTCGTCCTGCCACTCTGGATATGAAATTGCGGATTCGAGCATAGATTTCTGGCGACTTGAGGTCTTCAAACGTGAACTGAGGTTCCATTTTCAGTCGGCCGTCAGCTCGAAGCCGTTCGAATTCCGCTTTATCGATTTTTCCTTCGAACACCTTTTGCTGGGTCTCCAAAGGAACATCCGCCGAAAATTCAACCAACGGTTTGTGATCAAAGATCAAATGACCAATGGTCATCTTCTGACCGTCTTTTGCTTTGATATCACGTCGTTGTTCGAAAACCACAAACTCGACATTTTTTAGCTTCGCGACACCATTGGTGAAAGCCGCTTCGTTTCCTTGGTAAAGAGCATCGCCGCGACCAATGACATACAAGGCAGGAATGTAGTCCGCCCCCTGATGCACCGGCATCGTCCAATCAACTCCCGTCATCATGACGTCACAGTAGAATCCGCAAGTGGGCGAAATCTTTCCTTGGCGCGCAAGCATGGCACCAAGATTGCGTTCATCCGCTGGAATCATCTCGTTTGATTGATTCTGCCTTTCGACGGCCGCTTCGCGTTCACGTTTAACCGCAAGCGACTGCCCTGGGGCCGAGTCAGCGACTGTGGAAAGGGACATAACACCAGCGAACAAATCGTCATTCGGGAAATGGCGCATATAAAGATCTGCAATTACACCCCCCATACTGTGACCGGCCAAAAAAATCGGCTTCTTGGTGTTACCGGTCAAAACACGAACGTATTGGCGCAAGATCTCCAATTCCTGGCGAACACTTTCGGGCGAGTTCCTGGAGCCTTCGCCATGCCACTTCAAATCTATGGAAATGACATCCACAGATCGCGGATTAAGAAAGTCCATAATGTTGGCGCCAACGTGATGACCAGTCGTGTTCGAACCGCCGCCGTGAATGAACAATACAACGGCTACGGCGTTATCGCGAACGTAGGACTTCACCTTGCGGCCAAGGTTTTCCTTCAAGGCATTGTAGCTGACCCCGATATTGGTCGCTTCGCCTGCGATATCGGCTCGGAGGTGCACCATGTTACCTGTCGTCGTTTTAACAACTCCTGGCTCATTGGCTCCTCTCAGCGAGTGACTGATGAGACTTGTTCCGGGAACAAGATAGTCTTGGATTAGCTTCGGCCCCAGAACACCGGACCACGTCACTTGTGCCTTTTGTTCATAGGCAGGGTTCGCAAACTGAGGTGGCTTAACGCCATTGGCTCGAACTTGTGCCGTTCGGATGTAATCACCGGCGGACGCACGAATCGTCGATTTGAACATCGACTCGCAATCCGAACCATGTGCGAGAGAAGAAGCGGAGACAACGGCCAGTGTGACAAAGAATTTAAGCCAGAGCGATGTGTTCATAGGGGGACTAGTCTTCGCTGAAATTCAGTCTGCAATCAAACCGTCTTTGACGACCGCGGATTCTTTACCGACGCCTTTTTTCAACGGTGAAAGCGTGCCAACTCTCTTTCTCGTTTGTTCGAAAGACGAAATGCCGCTAAAATGCGTCACATGACAAACCAACTAGATCGAAAAATCGCAGTCGTTCTATCTGGCTGCGGCCACAAAGACGGAACTGAAATCACGGAAGCGGTTTCAGCACTGATCGCAATAACGGAAACCGGCGCGAGCTACACCTGCTTTGCCCCCGATGAAACCGCCGCAGGCCAATCAGGCACTGATTCAAGCCCATTTGAAATGTCCAAGCGAATTGCTCGCGGCCATGTCCAGCCCCTTTCGAAATTGAATGTGGGTGATTTTGACGGCGTGGTATTTCCCGGCGGTTACGGCGCAGCGAAGGTACTTTCCAATTTCGCAGAAAAAGGAGCAAAGGGGAAACCGCTCCCGGAGGTTACTCGAGTAATCACCGAGTTTCATTCTCAGTCGAAACCGATTGGGGTCATTTGTATCGCTCCAGCGCTTGTCGCCTTGACCCTTGGCAAGCTCTCCGTCGAACTTACGGTTGGCGAAAATGGTGAAACCGCGAGCGAAATTGTCAAAACTGGAGCCCAGCATACGGTTTGTCCCGTGACCGACTACATCAGCGATCGCGACAACAAAGTTCTGTCGACCCCCGCCTACATGTA
>JAXMMN010000600.1:0-1015 GCA_034366485.1 Bdellovibrionales bacterium | reverse complement strand
CAGGTCGCGGCAAAGACTGTCGCTAAATGTGGAAGCAATCTTTGACTCAGTAAATTTGATTGTTTTGAATGTTGAGATGCAAAAGCAAACAACTGCGCGTCCCGATGATAAAGTAATAAATTGGAAAGCCAACTTTATTTTGAAGTCTCTGGGATCTGTCAGGCTAGCGGTCATCACAATGCTGGTCCTTGGTGGGGTTGTTGCCTGGGGAACTATTCTAGAAAGTAACTTCAACGCCGACTACGCCAAAATGGTCGTCTACCAAGCGGGTTGGTTTCTTGCTCTTTTGGGCGTTCTATTTGTGAACATCTTTGTTGCGACCATTTTGCGGTGGCCCTTTCAAAAGCGTCACACCGGATTTGTCATCACACATATTGGACTCTTGACCCTACTAGTTGGATCCATGGTCACCGCGCTCTATGGCATTGATGGATCGATGCGAGTTGTGGAAGGGAGTTCTGGCAATCAGGTTGTCCTTCCTGAGTATGTCATCGAACTAGTCGCCGAAGGATCTAGGTCGCCAACCATTGTCGATCTTCCTCGCGTCGCCAGCGCAAAGTCAGAATCGGCCTTGAAGTCAGTGAATGAAAAGCTTTCGCCAAACTTGAAAATCAAAAAATTCGAACCCTTTGTCGAGTCAGCTTCGGCACTAAAGTCCGATCCGTCGGCGTCGACGGAAGTCGCGATAAAATTTGGAATTAAGAGTCCGTTTTTTGATGTGTCGGAAACGTTGTTCTCAAAGTCGAAGCCCTTTATTCAGATGGGCCCGGCGATTTTCCGGCTCGTTTTGGAGCCAGAGCCGGAGTCTGTGAACGTTGCGACCGCTGCGGTCAAAAAGTCTAAGCCTGTGCCGGCCACTCCGAAGCGAGACATGGCCGCCGCCCCCGGTAAGCGTCGCCTAAAAGTCAGCGACGCGAAAAGTGGCGAAGTACTTGCGGAGATTGGACTCGACGCATTTTTAAAGAAGGGCCTTAGCTTTCGGGGCATGACTTTTACGGCGGGAAAACAGTTTCAG
>JAXMMN010000599.1:0-6890 GCA_034366485.1 Bdellovibrionales bacterium | reverse complement strand
CTTCATGCGACATCTCCGCTTAACTGAGTGTCGGTCAGCTGCGTTTCCATAGCCGAAGCCTCAACTTCAAGAATACCTAGCCAAAATGCAGTTCTAGCGTTTCCGCGAGAAAATTCTCGTACCATTTTTTCCAGCTCAATTTCGTTCGACTTCCAGGTGTAGGCAAGCTCGGGTGTTTGAGAGTGTGACAACAGAACCAATTTGTCGCCTGAGCGAGCGCGGAAGCTATTGATCGTTAGATTCACGTTCGAATCCAGCCCAAGAAGCTGTGCTGGCAGTGCCGGCAGTTCTGTCTTCGACTTCCAGTTTTTTAGGTCCAAGGCCAAGTCGACACTTGTTCCAAGCGGAAGCAATGGCTGAGTGCCGCGACCAAGAAGCAGATTCGGGCCGCCGACCTGAATCCAGCAAAGTTCATTTTGATAAAGTGTGGCGGCAAAGATCTCGACACCCGCGCGATACTCATCGCGATTATCCTCGCGATATAACATATCATTCGCAAGCATTGCGGCTGTTCGCAGGTTATTCGCCGTCGTCGAGAGGCATGTCATTCGAGGTAGTGGGGAGGTTGCTTCGCGATCTTGAGATGCGAACGCTAGGTATTCGGTCATCCGTTCGATCACTTTTCGCGCAGATTCGCGGGTACCCCAAGGAATCACGACAAAAAGCGAATTGGTAGATTCATCGATGTGAATCTCCGGGTTCGGTCGCGAATTTTCGCCCGCGTAGGGTCGATAGTTGAACTTCAACTTCATTGCACTTGATCCGAGTAGTTTTTCAGTTTCAAACGCGACTTCTGATAGTACTCACCATCGGTCGTATCGCGATCCATGATTTGCTTCCATTTTGTCTGTGCTTCCTGAACTCGGCCGACGCCTTCGTAAAGAATTGCATCCTCGTAGATGGTTCGAAGCTGAGAATTCAGTTCGCGTCGGACACGGCCGATGAATTCCGCCGCTTTTTCACTCTTCGGATCAAACTCTTTTGCTTTTTTAGCGGCCTCAATCGCGTCTCGATAGTTCTTGGCCTGATAAGCAGAGTTGGCGGACTGGAGGTACTCATCAATTCGAGCCGCGATCATATTCTTGATCTGCACGATTGCCGTTTGTGATTTAGTTTTCAATCCATTTGGATCCGGCAGTTCGCTTGCGATGTGGCGATTATAGGCGTCGATTGCAGCATACCAGTCCGACTTAGCGCGAAGGGACTCGGCTTTATCGTAAAGTGCACGGCCACGGCCAACGCGGTCCGAATAGTCGCGCTGCGTTTCTAGCTTTTGATTTCTTTCCGCCACGCGCCGCTCGACACGACCGACGAGATCCGTGACAAACGGATTCGTTGGATCAAGACCAATTGTTGGAGCTAAACACTGACGAATTTGCTCTACGCTCATGCTTGTGTTTGCTAAAGCGTTACAGTCACGAATGTTTCGATCGATCATGCGCTTTTGTTCGTCGACCCGTTTTCGCTCTTGTTCGACAAATGCCAACTGCTCGGCAGCAGCTCGTTGTGCGAGACAATCTTCTTCCATTGCCTTTGAGCCTTCGTATCCCTCAGGCAAGATTTCGTGCAACTTCTTGAGCTGCTCGTGGGCGTTTTCGAACTTGCCCTGCATGTAGAGGTTGCGTGCGGTGACATAGATTTCTTTAACAAGCTGCTTTTGCTGAGGAGTGAGGCGGCTGAGAGCATCTTGCTTTTCATTGATATTTGGATTCTTCGGGCCTTCGCCGGATTGATCTCCGAAAGCCGCGTACAAGCCCCCCAGGGCAATTACGCCGATGAGAATCAAACGCAGCTGATTGGGCTTTTTCTTCTCTGCTTGCGGTTCGCCGTAGGCGCCATCCACGCGCACGGCGCCGCCGCCGCCAGAGGGCACCGGATAGTTGATGATTTCAAATCGCGGCACTGGCACCATTGACGGCGAGGCCATGATCTCTTTGGGAATCGCGACAAGTCGTTTTTCAAAGTTTGGATCGCGAATTTCAAAATGCAAAAGAAGGGAATTCACAGAGATCACATCGCCACTCTGAAGCGCGCGAGGATCTTCTGGAATCAATGGATCTCCGTTTAGCACGGTACCGTTGGCACTTCCCATGTCGGTAATGAAGTATCCTTCAGGTGTCGACGTAATCTCAAACTGCCTTCTGCTGGCTTTGCGGTCTGGAAGAAAAATGTCGCAAGTGTCTTCGCGGCCGGCGAGCCATTTTTTTCCATCGAGTTCCACACGCGTTTCCGAGCCGTCAGATTTCACAATACGTAAAAACGGTCGGGCAGGAAGAACGACGCCAACATTTGTTGCTTCTTCATTTCCTTCAAACTGTGCGGGAACAAAGCCCTGGGGCATTGGCGAAGTCGCGGCCGTACCTGCAGCACCATTCGGGCCGGAGGGAACCATTGATAGAGTCGCCGGCGGTCTTGCGAGATGATCGCTCATGCCATTGGCTTCTGTTGGCATGCCTTGGTTTTCGGCGCCAGCCGCCATTTGACCGGTGGATTCGATGACCTGAGATCTCTCGTCAGCTTCGAGGAAACGGAAGTCGTAGCCAGCTAGTTTGAAAACTGTGCCTTGCGAAAGTTCGACTTCGGGAACGGGCTGTCCACCTGAAATGATTTCGCCGAATTTAGAAATGACGCTGGCAATCCAAGTGCCGTTTTGATCTGAAATCTTAAAGTGTTGTCGAGAAATTCCTGGTTGCTCTTCAAGTTGAACGGCACAGCCCTCGCCACGGCCAAAAAGATACTCTTGCCCAGGCTCTAGCCTCAGCGAAGTAACTTCTTTCCCATGTAGTAGGACTTTAAGCGTTGCCATAAATCTCGATCAGTTCTCCTGCAGGAGATCACACTCCTGCTTTATTTTTTCTGCCTCTTTGTATTTCAAATCGTCCTTATTGTTCATCAGCACGAGCGCCTTTTCGATGGCAGCCGAGCAGCGTGAGTACATGTTCTTCTCTCGGTATCGACGTCCTTCGAGCAGAAGGTTAGTGATCGCTTCATCCTTTTGCTTCTGGGCTAGACGATAGTAGCGTCTTGCTAGGACGTTTTCTGGATCTAAGCCCATGGCAGTCTCAAAAGAGATTATTGCGCGAGAGTAGTTTCCTTTTTGATAGTCACGAAACCCCTGAATGTAGTGCTTCTGGGCTTCATCGTATCTCGTCTTTTCTTCCTCAGTTTTGAATGCACGTTTTTTTGTAACAGCGGCAACGCGCGCGTCGGTCTCGGACATTTCTTTTTCAATTTCGGACGTCGAGCGAAGAGCGCTATCTAGCTTTTTCGGACCTTGTTCGCTGGTGCCTGCGTAAATCAATGCACCAAAGATCAACGCGACAATCATATAGAATGTCGCAGGGCTTTTTTGCTTCTTCCCCGATGATCGAGAACTTTTCGCAGGACGGGGAGCTGCGCTTCCGCCCATCTGCGGGTTGCCGCCAGCAGCCGCGTCGCCGAATTGAGCAAGACCATTTTGAACGGCAGGAAGTTGCATCGCTTCAACAACGAAGATCAGTTCCGAATCTCCGAGGCGAATAATGTCGCCACCTTTCAGTGAGTGACGTTCGCCGTGGTTGCCGTTGACCGTTAGTTTCCCTTTGCCGCTAATATCCAGAATCGTGATTTGATCTGGTTGGAATTCGATGATGGCAGCATTTCGGCTGACTCGAGCGTCGTTAACAACGACACTGTTTGAAGCGGGATCGCGGCCGATTGTCACCCGTGGAGGCAAAAGCTGATAGGTCGCACCGGCCGCAGGGCCTGAGCGAACACTGATCATGAATTTGAATCCCGTACGTGGGAGAGTCGCAATCGGATTCACTTCGCGCTATCCCCCTCCATTGTGAAGAGTGACGAGGTACCAAGCGGCTTCGCCACCGTTTCCAACCACAGCCTGACCATTGATTTCGTAACTCTGACCAGAAAATGGAATTTGACTGAAAGCGATACTGCCAAGCTGATCTCGCATCTTGGGAATCAGATCGCGAAGATTTGCTTGCAGTGCTGGATCTGGAACATCGTGCACCGGACGTCCCGCGAGCGCGACCCCACTGCCGATCAATGCATCAAAGCTCGTGTTCGTAGAAATAATTCGATCGTCGATTGCGTTGATGCAGATCGCTGGAATTGGCAGCATGCGAACGATGTTGTTGGCTTCAATATCTCGATTGAGAACTGCACTTGGCGATTGGTAGCCGCCGCCGCCGTTGGCTGCGCGGCTAAGTGCAGAATTGATGTTGCTGACAAGCTTTTCTAATATCGGGTACTGATAAGCGGTCGAGAGATCGTCGCGACCTTCGCGAAGTGCATCGTCAAGTTGAAGCCCGAGGGTTTCCAGCGGATGTTCCACAACTCGAATCAAGAACAATGACAAAACGGCGCCAATGATTCCGGCGAGAAGGAAGATCTGCAGAAAGAGTCCGATGGTTTGAGCCGTATTCATCGCAAGCCCGCCCATGTCGTATATCACAATCGCATAAGCCGCTGCTTCCTGACTTCCAGACTCGGGATTGTAGCGAGCAATCGGGACCGCAACACCAAGAGTAGAGTCGGAGATAAAGCCTTCCGTTGTTTTCTCTTCTCGTCTTGCTTGATTCACGAAAGGCAGCTTTGCGAACTCCCCGCGTTTGTTGGCCGGGGCTAGAATCGTTCCGTCCTTTGCCATAATGATGGCGTTTGTCACGCCTTCTTCAAGTTCCGCAAGTTTGACAGTTGCTGCGATTTCATTCCGTTCGAGAATTGCTTGACGGTTCATCACGGCAAGATTGGTCGCAATGGTTTTCGCGCGACGAATACTTTCTTGTCGAATTCCTTTTTTAGTCGTGTTCACCATCGGAACCGTTGAGACAATGGTCACGAGGATTACGTAGAGTATGACGAAACCAATGATGCCTTGGCGATAGTTCATTTTCTGAACGATCGAGTAAATTCCCGGCATTGCGACATGATAAAAATAGATTCGCAAATTTTCGAAAAAGTCCAAAAAGACATTTCCGGTGTACTGCGCTTGCGGAACAGAACCTGCCTCTACCTGTGAGGATGCCTGAGCATGCACTTGA
The DNA here is from genome assembly GCA_034366485.1 of Bdellovibrionales bacterium. Classification (GTDB taxonomy): domain Bacteria; phylum Bdellovibrionota; class Bdellovibrionia; order Bdellovibrionales; family JAMPXM01. The sequence continues at coordinate 1,848 of JAXMMN010000599.1, read as the reverse complement.
TTGTAATCTTGTGGGTCTTGCTGAACTTGCTGATGTGGCTGGTACTGTGGCTGTACCGCCAATGCTGCGTTGCCTGCCCAGGCAGGCATCGGCGGTCCGCCACCGGGCGAGGCACCTGGAACAAAACGCGGATCAAAGCCAGGTGGAAGCTCGAGGACGTCGACAACTACATCGTGAAAAGTGAGTTTGTCGCCGGGATTTAGCTTTTGGTTTTGAACGCGAAGACCATTTACAAAGGTCCCGTTCCGAGAGCCCATATCAGTGATGATGACCTTTCCATCTTCAGTCATCAAAACGGTGGCGTGTTCCTTCGAAACAGAATTCGACGCGAGTTTAATCTGGCAGCTTGGACTGCGACCAATAATATTGTAGCCGGGTGCAAGTGGAACAATTTGTCCCGACTGGCTTCCCGTTAGAATGCGCATGGCCCAAATTGATTTAGCGCCCATTGCCGACTCCATTGACTGTTTTCACGGTCAGAGTTTGACCGAGCAGAGCATCGCCATTTCCTTTTGTCGATCCGGCCAAAGTCCCAGCGGGTAGTTCGATAACACTCGATGCGCTGAAGTGAAGGCGAGTGATCCGCCAAGGCTTCAGGTTTTCGTACACAGACACGACTTTTAAATCCTTGTCGACAAACAGCACATCAATTGGAAATTTCATAAAAGCCGTATGAATTGAATTGCAGCGTTTTATCCAAAGCCCTTCGCCTTGAGGCAAAGAAGAACGGCCAAGCAATCCCTTGGTGCGGCTGAGTAAGGTGTCCGCAGTTCTAAGATCGCTGGCGAGCGGTGCAATCGAATTGTCGGAGGTGCAGAGCTGTGCGCTTGTCATCATTGACCACCGCCGTAGATGAACTGCAAAGCGACGGGAGCAAAGACCATGATGAAAACGGCAGGTAGAATAAACAGCACTAGCGGAATTAAAATTTTCTGCGAGGCCTGGGCCCCTGCCTTCTCTGCGCGCACGAAGCGCTCAAGGCGCATCTGTGCAGATTGATCTTTTAAAACTTTGGCGATGCTCACGCCGGTCGCATCCGAATCGACGACGACGTTGACCAAAGAATTGACCTCACTCAAATCGCAACGGGTCCCGAGAGCACGCAAAGCATCCGCTCGCGAACTTCCAAGCATGATGTCGCGAAGCACTTGATTGAGTTCGTCGGCAAGAATGCTGTCCTTGCTCGCTTTCTCGACAATCGCTTGGACGGCGCCTTGAAAGTCTTTTCCGGCTTCAACCGCAAGCGCCATAAGGTCGACGTAAAACGGAAGCTCACTCAAAATCGCCATTTGACGGGTCCCACGCATCGAGTTCGCGTGCATGTCGGGCATCTGCCAGCCAAGGAAGGCCATCACGATAAAAATCGGCGACGGGAAATTCAATTGCAGAGCAAAATTTAGAATGACCGCAATGATCGGCATTGCGATTCCCCATAAGAGCTTAAGCCCAAGGAATTCGTCGGTGTTAAGCTCTGCGGTGAGTCCCGAAGTCACAAGCTGCCGTTCGACCTTCTTGCGCCACTTTGGATTTTTAATTCGCACGGCGTACTGGATTGTGAATTGGTGAACAAGTGGCCGCGAGATCTCGATCAAAGCAGATTTCGATTTTGCTGGCGCGTCGCCCGAAGCCCACGACAGGGCGTTTGCACCTTCGTCACGCGCCATGAGCGCCGAGACAAAAAAGTACACCGCGAATCCCGTTACGAGGATCAGCACCATTGGTAGTAAATCACTTCCCATCAAGCACCTTCCGTGATGTAAGGGAGACATGAACTTTCGACGACTCGTCTTGGCATCGCAGTCGCCGCGTCGGCGACAAATTCTTACGATCTCCGGGTACGAGTTCGAT
>JAXMMN010000598.1:0-6129 GCA_034366485.1 Bdellovibrionales bacterium | reverse complement strand
CCGGCAAAAATTGTATCTGTTGCGCCAGGGCTAAATAGCCCCAAACCATAGGTCACGAATCCAGATACCGAGCCTACGAGGAGCGAATCGTTTCCGATCTCACCTCCGAAAACGGAGCCATTGGCAGACGGGGTGATCCATTGTCCCGCAAAACCTTTCGTGTAGAAGCCTGGACTTAAATAGTGCATATAGCCGACTGTCCACAACGACTGTTGGTCTCGGAAGCTGCTAAATGTCACCTGGGCAGCCTTACTTATCAGAGCAACTGCTCCATACTTCGAAAGATCGTCCTCGTCTTCGTCCTCGCCACCAACTTTGATTGGACCATTTGCCGGTATAAATCCAATCGCTCTTTGCTTTTCGCCGAGCTTAACGAGGACCCGATAAAAGCGTCCGGCTTCACTTGAGACGATTTCATTTGAGGCTTTGATTTCGGTATTTAGCGGTAAAACCGCTAGGACACGAAAGCGTTCTCCAGGACCAGAATACACAGGGACGTCTGGTGCGGTTGTCTGGAGAGTAAGGGCGGCGAGGGCGCCCGACGGCGCACAAAGAGTAAATAGGGCGAACAATACACCGGGCAAAATTCCGGCGAAAGATCCGGCACGATTCAACAAGACTTGGATGGTCGTTTCAGTCACGTCTTCTAGTGTTCAGGTGTCACAACGTCTGGTCAATGACGGACAATAGAGACAAGCCGATGATTTTTGTTTTATTCTAACAGCGATGATTTATCCGGCTTCTATTTCGCTTCGTTCACGCGTTTTTCGTATCTTTGCAGCGCTGATGCTGGCTTTCGCACTTTCTGCACTAGGATCTGCCACGCCTTGGGGTCCTGCAGCATGGGCGGAGGACGATGATGTTCCAACGCCTGAGGAAATAGAAAACACTGCGGATGCTGGCGGCCTTCCTTCGACAGACGACGATCGTCCAGATGATGTGGTTAAACCGGTGAAGAAGTCGAAGGCCAAGGCAAAACCAAAGGCGAAACCAAAGACGAAACCAAAGGCGAAAGCCAAGCCCCCAGCCAAACGACCATCGCCAAAACCAGTCGCGAAAAAGGCACCTGTTAAGACATCAAAAAAGGCCGTTTCTAAGAGTCAAAAAGACGACGAGTCGATTGATGAAGATGACGAAGAAGTTTCCGACGAGACAGCCGAAGAGGAAGCGGCAGAGCCAGAAGAGCGCGACCCGGTCAAGATGAGTGCGAACGCGAAAGAGCTGGCGATTCGGTCTGTGGGATTAGCGAAAATTCAGGTCACCCGCGATGCCAGAAAGTACGTACCTGCTGGCACGGAAGCACGTCTTTCCGAACGCCTCCTGCAGGATTTGAAATCGAAGACTTATTTTGAACCTAAGGCGCTTGATGGCGCCGTGGACCTTCGATCTCGAAGTGGAACGATTTCCTCAGCAGCAAAAAAAGCGAGTGTGGATGGAGTTCTGATTCTTGAAATTGGTTTAGAGGAAATTCTCGGCTCACTAAGCACCATTTCTGGTCAAAAAGTGAAGGGCTTCGAATTTCGCTACAAAGTGGGTGAGCTCGAAGAGAAGAACGCAGTTTCTGTTTTGAGCGACCGAATTATTGAGGGAATAGTTCAAGTGACGCCGTACCGCGGCTTCCTCACTTCGGTGTCGCGCGCGACAGCGACGGTAAACCTCGGTTCGGATCACTCCATCAAAGAAGGCGACGTTCTCGAGCTCTTCGAGTTCCGAAGGCCCAATATGAATTCCACGCGCCGCTTGATCTCGGAAGTGGTGGTCAAAAAAGTCGATGGTCCAACCGAGAGCACCGTGGGCCCAATTGAGGGACGCAGCTTCATTGTCGAGCCATTTGCCAAAGTCAGCTATTCAATTTCAAAAACAATGGCCGTAGAAGCGACCGATCACAGCGTTGTGTCCGGTCGTTGGTGGATGGGGTTTGGCGGACAATTGGTATCGTTCGGCGCAGAAGCCGCCGCGCCAAAATATGAATCGCGACTTTTTAAAATCAACGGATCGCCGTTTGGCTACGTGACCGGTGGAAATGATATTCTCACTTTCCGTGGAGCATTTGGGAGTGCGAGATCGGAATCTGAGACTTTGAACTTTTTTGATCTTGAGGGATTGTACTCAGTCTATCAGATTGGTGGGGCTCAGTCGGCGTGGAATTTTTCAGCCGGTGGACGTGTGCTTTTAATTAACGTCGTGGCGTTACCTAATGCACTTACCGCATTGACCTCAACGACCATAATTTCTCCAATGCTTGAAGCAAAGTACAGTTTTGTCCCCAAAGGGCGCGTGCGTCTTGGCTTCACGGGCGAAGTATTTTGGCCAGTCTATACCTCTGGAGCTGATTTTGGTGCGTTGATCTTCGCCTTTGGTGGTGGGGCTGGCGTTAACATGCAGCTCGCCATCACGTCGCAGCTTGGGGTTGATGTATTCGGAAAACTTCGCTATCTCCGACGTCCAATCGAAGGGCAAAGCGGTGTTCAAGAACGCCAGACTCTGTTGGGCGCGGGCCTCGTTTTCTCCTTCTAAAGCCTGGATACCAAATTTATGACAGCTGCTAACTTCATTTCTGCTCGAGACTTGTTTTTAAGTCATCATTGGAAGCGCTATCCTCCCTTCGAAAAACGGAACCAGTTTGGCGGTCGCAATTACAAATGCGGCCGAGTTGTCGGCCGTGATCGCGAAGAATTTGTCATTCGCGATGCACACAGCTCCGAGCGGTTTGAGATTCGACTTCGACCAGAGGAAATGAACTGGCATCTCTCAGGTCTTCGAGAGCCATCGGCGATTGAGTCTGCGCCGTCGGTCCATGAGGTCTTACGCGTCGGCGATTGGATCGGCATCAGTCAGGTACCAGGTCCTTTATCAACGAAAAATGACTGCATTTTGTACTCTCCGTGCTTGCGGCCCGTCGCCATTCAAGAAGCTGATTTGCTCCTCGAAAAATCGAAGTCTTGGGGCGAATTCCTTAATACTGTGCGACAGTTTTTTCTTGAGCGAAACTTCATCGAAATGACGACGCCGACGTTGGCAGTTTCGCCAGGAACCGAGCCATTTCTTGATCCTCTCGCTGTCGATATAGAGTTTTCTGGAGAAACCTTTCGCCGCTACTTAGTGACGAGTCCTGAGTTTCACTTGAAAAAGATTTTGGGCGCTGGACAGCCAAAGGTTTTTGAAATCGCAAGATGCTTTCGCAACAAGGAGGGAGGCGATCATCATCGAATCGAATTCTTCATGTTGGAGTGGTACCGTTCGTTTGCCGCTCTCGAGGAAATTGCTGATGACGTTGAGGCCCTCGTTCAACGATTTGTGCCGGGTCTACATCTTGAGCGAAAAACTATGTCAGAGCTATTTCGTGAATACGTGGACTTTGATCTTCAAGCGAACACCAGTCGCGAAGACCTTCATCAGCTTGCAAAACGACTTGAAGTGAGGATCCTTCGAGAGGACTCGTTTGATGATCTTTTCCACAAAATATTCTTGGAAAAAATTGAGTTGAAGTTGGGCGAAAGAAACAATGGCGGACCAGTTCTCATAACAGGCTACCCCCCGTCTCAAGCAGCACTTTCACGGATCGGCGAATCAGGTTTTGCTGAGAGATTCGAGGTCTACTGGCGCGGACTCGAGCTTTGTAATGCCTTTCATGAGCTCAATGATCCGGCAGAAAATAAGAAGCGTTTTGATCGAGACAATTTTTTGAAAAGCCAATCAGGTCGATCGCCTGTTCCGGTTGATGAGGAGCTCATGCGGGCCTTTGATCACGGTGTACCTCCAGCCGCTGGAATCGCCCTGGGCTTAGAGCGATTGTTTATGGCCGCGTTTGAAGTAGAAAGTATCGAGTTCGCTCGGCCCTTCTCGGCGTTTGTCTAGCTAGCGGTCGCTGGACTGCCAACTTCATTAGAGACTCGGCATTCTAATTACATGTTGAGCGTAAAGACACTTCGCGAAAATCTACTTCCGATTTCACCACAAGCAGCCATCGACCACTGGGTTCGAATTTTTGAAAAGTATGGCGATAGCCCAGATTTTGAAAATCCTCGCGTCGCGATTTCAATGAAATCTGGCACGTTGTTTAATGGCTATCTTGTGAATGCAGGAAGCCAACCAAATTCAAAAGACCGGCATTTGATTTTAAGTCTGGTCCTCAAGAACGACACCGATCAGGCCAGAGATATCGTTTATCTGAATTTTTCGGATATCGAGACAATCTCGTTCTACGACATTGACCACATCATGCAATATCTTGCTCGCAAGTAGGTTGTTGGCGACGTTACGGCCTCTGGCCTTCTCTGCTTTCCGTGCAGTGGCGCGGAAAGATTTAGCCTTTGTTGATTTCTTCTTTTAGCTCTTTGCCGACTTTGAAAAACGGGAGCTTTTTTTCTTCGACGTTGATGACTTCGCCGGTGCGGGGGTTGCGTCCCTGATAGGCCTCGTAATAGCGATTCACAAACGAACCAAAACCACGAATCTCAATTCGATCGTCGCGCATTAGAGCTTCAACCATTGAATCAAAGATCGTATTGACGACAGTCTCTGACTTCACGCGCGTGATTCCTGCTTTTTCAGCGATCATATTGATGAGATCAGCCTTGGTCATGATTTCCTCAGAGGTATTCCGGAAGTTTCCGTCCGGAAGTATTTGAAAACACTTAGATAGTGCTCAGATGGAAATTATAGAGAACCCTCTTTGCCGGGCAAATGAAATCGATCTCTCTGACCGAGCTTCCGCGTCGCATCAAAGGGCATTGTCATCTGGGACGAGCCCGTGGGCGTAATGCTCGGTCATGTACAAACTCATGGACCCAACGAGGATGAAAAGATTCATGGAAAAGGCCTCTGTCATCGTGCTCCAAAACAGACCGGCCACATGGAAAGCGCACTGGCTTGCAAAGCAACCCGCAGCAAGAACCCGGTGGCGATGATGAGACTCTGGGATTTCATGAAAAAGACGAAGAGTGTTCAACAGGTGATGAAGCACAAAGGCAAGATACAAAACCAAGCCAACGATTCCGCTGCGCGCGAGCATCAGGAAGTAGATATTCACGGATTCGTATTGGGCGGCGTCCGAGGTTTTCTGAGATGCCACGGAGTCTAAATCAGAGACAGCTCCTGACACACCAAGAATTGGGGAAGTTTCCCAAACAGTCACGAGGCTGTTCATTTGTGCGCGATGGACTTCTTCGCGCTTTCCCTCTTCCTCATTGATCAAATTCCAAACGTGCGCCGAGGGTGCCTGCGCAGTGTCCGATCCGGTCCCAAAGTCAAAAGCGAAAAAGAGAAGAAACCAAACCGCCGCAATCGCAGCAGCGATGGAGGCGAGGAGCTTCAGTCGTCGATCGCCTGGAAATAGAAGAAGTGCGAGAGCGCCGGCACCACCGGCCCACCACAAACCTGGCCGATACGTAAACACAAGCGCAAGTGCGATCACCACGGCTAAGCCAAAACCAATCCAAGTGACTCTGTCAGTTTCGTCGCCTTCGCGACGAAGACAGGCGGCCGCCACGGGAAAGGGAAGCGCACATGCAAACAGAGTGGCCAACGCTTCCGTGGAACCTAAAAACCCTCGCGGAACATAGTAGGGAATGTCACCAGTCGGTGCGCGCACGAGGCTTTCTCCGGTCAGCCAATCAACGCCTTGAAAATGCTGAATCCATGCGAGCACCGCGACAGCTGTGACAGTTCCAACTAGCGCAACGACAATTCTGTTGAGACCCGGGAAGAGTTCCCAAGCATAAACAAAAAGGTAAAGCAGCGGAATCCAGCGCAAGTGACCAAGGCCCTCAAACAGCAGGCCAAGAGTGTCGAGTGAGGCATTGGATGAATTGGCGGTGATCGCCATTGACGACACGATACTTAGAATTCCTGCGAACAAACAGGCCGCGAGGCTGATGTCCGGACCGAGGCGGAAAAATTGAAACTCACGATGGCGAGCGAATGAATCTGTCGCAATGTAAAACAACGTGAGTATTGCAAGTCCCCAAGATGCGATTTCTGTCGCCGCTCTTGAAGTGGCAAGCATGACGGGCAAAAGCACCATCAACCAAGGAATTGGCAAGCCCAAAACTTGTTTGATCGCGTGAACTGTTTTTTCGCGGCCATTGGAGAGATCCACGTTGTAGGTCCAACGTCCGCGAACATGTT